>CAYSMT010000042.1:0-3827 GCA_964432135.1 uncultured Acidobacteriota bacterium | reverse complement strand
TGATGGGCACGGCCTGGGCCATCGCCGTGGATCCGACGCAGAAGAGGACCGCAACCACGAGAAGGGACCTTCCTCCGAGAGCGAATCCCCTCGACGCGACGGTGGATGCCCTCGATGGGTATGACGTGCCTTTCATGCGAAGGGAGCGGGAGATCATGCTCATCTCAGCGCACCTCCAAACCTTGGAAGAGAATGTCAAAGAGCAGCTCTCGCGCGGCATCACCACTCTTGGCATCCTTGGGAAAGACAGCCGACAGCTCCAAAGAACGGACCAGGCGCTGAATCACCTCCGCGGCGGCATGGCGAGGCCGGAGGGCTCGGAAACAACCCTCTTTCTCCCCATGCTGGAGAAGCTGCTCGTAGAGCTGACGCTCCCGCAGGCTGAAGTCCCGCTCTTGGGCCTGAACGAGCGCGACGACCTCCTCCCCCACCTCCCGAGAAACACCGAGGCGACGCTGGAGGAGCATAATGCCTTCCAGCTTCGCAGCGACCGCAGCGCGCAGGGCAGCGCGGGAATCCGACTGCTGAGAGACCGCCTGCTCCATGGCCTCCCAGAGCCGATCCTCCTCTTCGCTGAGAACCGCGTCGAAGAGTTCTCCTTTGCCTCCGGGAAGATAGTAGTAGAGCGCGCCTTTCACGACGCCCAGATCCTGGGCGATCTCTCGCAGGGAGCTCTTGCGATAACCGAAGCGCGCAAAATGCCGCCGCGCGACCTCGAGGATGCGTTGCTTTGATAACTTTTGTCTTGAACGATTGACCATAATGGTCAAGTGATAGAATGCTTCAAAGCGTGTGTCAAACACTTCGTCCCCAAAAAAACAAAATGCCCTGTGGAGCAAAGAACGTAGCCTCAGCCTTTTCGAGCCACGAGATCTCCGTCAGTGCTCGATATTGTTTGTTTTGTATCGAAAAGAAATGTGTTCACTCGACTCTTCGAAGAGCAACCTTCTTCGCCCTACAGTGCCGGTACGGCAGTCGACCAGGAGACGGCCCCGGGCGACGCGCAGCTTATCGTCGCGGCCGTCAGCGCTTACGGCGACGGCCGCTGTTGCCGAAGGAGGAGCCGCCCTTACGCCCCTTGCGTCCTTGCCGCCCCTGGGAGCCGAAGCCTCCGGGCTGCTGCTCCTGCCGCGAACCCTTGCCGAGCCCGGGCCCCTGAGTCTGCGCCAGGCCCGGAATCGCGCGGGTCGTCATCTCTTTCTTGTAATCCTCGGAGGTATAGAACCAGCGATCGTAGGTCTCTTCGCCGCGCTTGAGGATATTGAACGCCCTTCCCCCATAGTGTGAATGGACGCCGACGATCCCCTGGCCCCCCGCCACGCCGCCCGTGTTGCGACGGTGTCGGGGGTTCGGAGCGCTCGTCTGTTCGCCGAGCTGGAAGCTGGAGCCCAAGCCGAGCTGGGTCGGATCTCCGCCTTCCATCGCGCAGCTCGAGATCGTGCGCCCCGTCGCGGAAAGCTTGATCAAGCACCAGTCTTCCAGTGTCGCGTTTCGTGTCATCGGATCGGTATAGGGGTGACGCAAATAGAGCCCAACAGTCGCGTTGACCGCATTGAGCTCCTCGAGCTTGGTCGGAAGCCCTCCGTTCGCCTCCTGATAGCGCCTGATGGCCGCCGCGTACTGCTCCAGATAGAAGATCAGATCGGCCTCACGTGAACGGCGGGCAACGACAGAAAACGCCTGCACCGCAACTCCCGAAAGGATGCCCCCGATCGAGGCGATCGTCACGATACCAAGCAGGAGGAAGCCGCGCTCGTCCTTGAGAGAGCGCAAACGCTCGCAAAACCGACCCGGCAGACGCATGCTCAGTCCGTCGGCCGCGCGTGGCAGATGACCGTCGTCGTATCCGTGTCTTTCTTGCGGGTCGGGCAGTCGGGCAAGGTCGTGATGTTCGGGTTGTTGCATGCATCCGATGAGCCATCACCGTCGTCATAAACAGTCAGTGTGACGACCGTACCAGTTTCGTTGACGTCGAAAGGCCAGTCGAACACGCAGTCACGGAAGTCTGTTCGATTCGTTGTCTGGAAAGTCCACTTATAGGCTGTGATGCGACCATCCGGGTCCTTCGACCCGCAACCGTCGAGGCGCGTCGTGCAGCGCCCGCTCGCATCTGCCGTCCCCTCCAGAGCTGGGCCGGCTTCAGCCTTCGGCGGCAGATTCGCGAAGATGTCGTAGTCGTCGGTCGTCGAGTCTGTCAAGCCGTCGTTGTCGGTCACGACGAGACCCACGTCAAGATGCTGGGGATTCACGAAGCTGCGCCCAACCGCCTGGTTGGTCGTTTCGATGACCACGGGGTTTTCCTTGCCCGGATCTGGGTTGTTCGAAAGCAGAGTCCAGACGTATTTGACGATCTCGCCATCAAGATCTTCGCTCAACGCTCCAGAAAAGGTGACCAGCTTACCGGTTCTCGCCCCGCCGCTGGGATGGATGCGCGAGGAGGCCTTCGGCGGCTTCAGCTCGCCCGCCGAGACAGTGACCTTGCCTTCGACCGCGCCACTCTTGACCTTGACCTCAGCGCTGCCCCCCGAGCCCTTGAGCCGCAGCGTATCCCGCGCCTCGCCCCGGATGTCAGTCTCGATGAGCTGGCCGCCACTAGCCATGCTGCCCGCACTCGTTGAGAAGCGCAGACCCACACCGGGTTGGAGCCGGCCGCTTTCATCGAAGAGCACCGCTGTAATCGTAGCCTCACCGATCTCCTGCGGAGCAGCGACGATCGTCGCCGGATCGGCCGTCACCTCGAGCACCCAGGTGTTCTTCGCCGTCGGCGCGGAGTCCTCACAGCCCGTCATCAGCAGGGCGGCCGCCGCCAGAGCCATGGCGAGGGTCGCCAGAAATAAACGCTTTGTCGTGGTCATGATCTTGTCCTCATGGTGTATGTGGCTCAGAGCTCCGAGTAGGGAATGCCATCGAGGGTCTCCCCATCGGCTCGGCTCTTGACGTCCCAGATGCCTGCGGGTTGAGTGGGATCGAGGCTCGCCTCGGAATCGGCAGGAATCTCGTCCCAGTCTTCGGAATTCGTAATCGGATCAATCGGCGCCTTGCGCAGATAGTTCTCATCAACGAGCACGTCGACGCCACCCGGGTAATAACCCTTGTCGGCGAAGTACTGATCGATGGTCTGTCGCAGGATGAATAGGTTCTCCCGCAGCACGGCCTCACGCGCCTTGCGCTGAGCATACTGGTAGCGCGGCAGGGCAACGCCGATCAGAAGGCCAATGATGCCGACCACAAACATCAACTCGATCAGTGTGAAGCCTCGCTGTTTGCGCATTCTCATCCTCCTTCGCAACGCGGCCCGGCCGGACCTCGTCTACCAGTCCTTGTACTCACTTCCATCGAGTGCCTTGCCCTCGGCAAGCGAGTACACATCGAATACGTTGACTCCGTCCCAAGAGCTGTCATCCGCCTCCTGCTTGGTCGAACGAAGACCCCATTCCGCCTCGCCGGTGAAAGGATCCACGGGGATACGCCGGAGGAACTTGACTTTAATTTCCTTGGCGACCCCGAGGTCGATGCCTTCGACGAGATCTTCCAACTCCTCCGGCCAGCCTTCCGCCGTGGCGTTGACATCGGCTGAAGGCACCGCCTTGACCGTGAAGTAGTAGGCGTCGATCGCACGCCGCATCACCCGCAGGTCCTTCCTTAGCTCAAGCTCGCGAGCGCGGCGGTCGATCACATGCGCAACGGGCAAAGCAACCCCAGCCATCAGGCTGATCAGGAACACGCAGCAAAGCAGCTCGACGAGAGTGAACCCTCGTCCATGCTGTCGGCAATGGACGCCTCGTTTCACTTGACGACCTCTACGTTGGCGACGCGGAACGACGCCG
>CAYSMT010000041.1:0-11365 GCA_964432135.1 uncultured Acidobacteriota bacterium | reverse complement strand
CACGGGCGGAATACGTCGTCAGATCCACAACACTCCTCGACCCGGATAGCCTATGAAGACAGCGTCAGGCGCTCCACTCCGCGTGGTAGCCAGGATGAGGCAGAGGAGGCAACCTCCGCAAGGGTTCTTATATGTTCAACTTACGCCGTAGGTCAAGGAAACGCTTCCCGGTGTAGCGCGGCCAAGAGACCTCCGGCCGCACGCCGAAGCAGGAGCAGATGTACAACGGCAAAGATGCCATCCATCAGGCCGATCCACGCAAAAGCATCCTCGGCACGCCCCATAACAAGATCGGAGAAGAAGAGGGCAAAGCCACCAAAACGCAAAAGGGTGGCGACAGTGGCTACGGGCGCGAGACGACGTGGATCGCGCGCAATGAGCAAATAGATGGCGCCGAGCGCCACGAGAAAGAGCCCGTTCAGGTCAAAATAGACGCGGGGTATGGGCAGGGTGAGGTGCAACCAGGCCGCTGCGGGCTCCGCAGCAACGAGGATGGCCACACCGAAAACCCCATCGAGGATCCCCCCGATGAGAAAGGAAAACCCAAGCCAGCGCCACGCTGTTTTCTCTGTTCGCACCTCGCTCATCGGGATCATTCTACCCGCCCACGGGGTGCTCGGGATACCCTCGGGCCAGGAGGTCACGGAAAAGCCCATGCTCGCCTGCCGCGCTGCACCCCACCTGGTCGTCTTGCCTTCACGGAGCTGGCTGCTACTCGGCATGCTCCTCGCCCTACTCGGCGGCTGTCGAGAACACGCCGATGCCTGTGCAACCTATACGCCGCGGGACGGTGACATCGTCTTTCACTCCTCGCGCTCCGAACAAAGCCTTGCGATCGTTCGACTGACCCACTTGCCTTACACGCATATGGGAGTCGTCTTTCTTCGTACGCAAGGTCCCTTCGTACTCGAAGCGGCGCAACCCGTGCGCTGGACCCCCCTTGACCAGTGGATCGCACGAGGAGAGGGCGGGCACTTCGTCGTCCGCCGACTGGCTGATGCACCGAAACGACTGACGCCCCGCGCGCTGGCACGCCTGCGCTCTGTCGGCGAAGACTTCGTGGGACGAGCCTACGATACCCACCTGGCCTGGTCCGACGAACGCCTGTACTGCTCGGAGCTCGCGTGGAAGCTCTTCCGACGCGGCCTAGGTATCGAACTCGCTCCGCTCCAGCGCATTGGCGACTACAATCTCGACGACCCGCTCGTCCGCACCACCCTCGGCAAAAGCTATGGTGCCAGCGACACCCGCGACGAGTTGGCGATCTCTCCGGCGGCCATCTTCGACAGCCCGTGGCTCGTGACGGCTTTTCGGCGTTGAACGCAACTATCCTTTCTTTCAGTGAAAGTCGTAGCTGCGAGCCAGTAACGGAACACGCCAGAGGCGAGGCACCCAGATTTGCTTGGTGATTAAGTGAGTCACACCCTGCTCGACCTGGAGGCGACCCGTGATGCCGAGCAGTGAGTGGGTCTTCACGACGATGGAGTACTTCTTCCAGGCATCTTTCCAGATGACGACATTCACGAAGCCGCTCTCGTCCTCCAGGGTCATGAAGGTCACACCCTTGGCCGTGCCCGGACACTGACGGCAGATGACCGCGCCAACGTAACGCACCTGGGCACCGTCAGGCATCGCAGCGACCGCACGGGCATTGGGCAAGCCCAATGCGTCGAGCTGGTCGCGAATCGTCTCGAGAGGATGGGCGCGGGGGCTATGTGAGCTGCTGCGATAATCCCAGGCGACAGACTCAAATAAATCCAACGGCGCGAAAGCCGGCGTGGGGCTATCCTCGACCAAGGGCAGGCTACGTTCGCGAATCTGCGCGAGCTGGCGCCCCTGCCAGAGGGCACCACGGCGATCGACGCCAAGACTGTCGAAAGCTCCCGCCTCGGCAAGCGTGAGCAACGACGCCTCGCCTAGCCGTGAACGGGCAACGAAGTCCTCGAAGGAGCAAAAGGGTGCCGCACGCCGAGCCTCATCGAGACGCTTCCAATCGCCGCGCCGCAATCCCTTGACGTAGCGGAAACCCATCCGTAGTGCGAAATCTTCCTCGCCATATTCGACGGACTCTCGCTCGAGGGTGCATTCCCAATGGCTGCTCACGACGTCAATCGCCAACACGCGCACACCGTGATGCTTGGCGTCCTCAATCAGAGTGCTCGGCGCATAGAAACCCATCGGCTGAGCATTGAGCAACGAGCAAGTGAACTCCGCGGGATAGTGCCTTTTTATCCAGGCACAGGCATAGCTGATCAGAGCGAAGCTTGCGGCGTGGCTCTCCGGGAAACCATACTCGCCAAAACCTCGAATCTGCTCGAAGACCCGCTCCGCAAACTCCCGCGCGATGCCCTTGCGCTCCATGCGCGAAATCAAGCGCCCACGGTGGACCTCGATCCGTCCCGTATGCCGCCAGGCCGCCATGTCACGACGAAGTTGGTCGGCCTCACCCGGAGTGTAATCCGCCGCGACGACAGCCAAACGCATGACCTGCTCCTGAAAGAGCGGAATGCCGAGGGTCTTTGCCAGCACCGGTTCGAGGCTCGGATGAGGATAGACAAGTTTTTCTTCGCCCCGGCGCCGACGCAAGTAAGGATGCACCATTCCGCCGGAGATCGGCCCCGGACGTACGATGGAAATCTCGATTACCAGATCATAGAACGAGCGCGGACGAAGTCGCGGCAACATGGCCATCTGAGCGCGACTCTCGATTTGAAACACACCGACGGTATCCCCACGGCAGATCATCTCGAAAGTCGACGGATCGTCCGCCGGGATCGTAGCCATCGAGAGCGCGATGCCGCGGCGCTTTGCAAGAAGTCGAAAGGCCATGTCGAGCTGGGTCAGCGCACCCAGGGCGAGTAAGTCAACCTTGAACAGACCGAGAGCCTCGACGTCTTCTTTATCCCACTGGATCACCGTGCGTCCTTCCATGGCCGCGTTCTCGAGCGGAACGAGTTCATGCACGGGATGATCACCCAATAGGAAACCACCGGGATGGATCGAGAGATGACGTGGAAAACCAAGCAGTTCCGCTGTCAGCTCCATCAACAATCTTTGGATCGGATGCTCCGGGTCGAGACCAGCCTGCGCGAGCAACTCCGGCGGCAGCTCGCCGTAATGTGGCAGCAACCTTGCCAGACGATCGAGCATCGTCGCTGGCAGACCGAGCACCTTGCCCACCTCGCGCACGGCAGAGCGGGTGCGGTAGCGCACGACATTGGCGACCATCGCGGCGTGGGAACGCCCGTACTTGCGGTAGACGTGCTGAAGGACCTCCTCGCGGCGAGCGTGGGCGATGTCAAGGTCGATGTCCGGTGCTTCGGCTCGCTCGCGAGAGATGAAACGCTCGAAGAGCAGGCCCATGCGCACCGGATCGATGGCCGTGATGCCCAGGCAGAAACAGACAACCGAGTTCGCGGCTGAACCGCGGCCCTGGCAGAGAATTTCCTGCTCGCGGCAATAGCACACGATCTCATACATCGTCAGGAAATAGCCGGGGTAGTCGAGCTCGTCGATCAACGCCAGTTCCTTGTCGAGCTGCATGCTGACCGCTGACGGCACGTCGCCGCCGTAGCGTCGCCGCGCACCGGCATAGCTCAGCTCGCGCAACCATTGAGAGGAGCTGCGACCACTGGGGAGGCGCTCGGCAGGGTAACGATAGCGGATTTCGTCCATGCGGAAGTGGCAGCGCTCGGCGATCTCCAGAGTACGCGCCACGGCACCCGGATCGTCTCGATAGAGTTGGCTGAAAGCACAACCGGTCTTGAGCGCGTGCTCCGCATTGGGACGAATCGCCTGTCCTGCGGAGGCGAGGGTCACCCCGCGGCGAATACAGGAAACCAAATCTTGCAAACGTTGGCGGCTCTCCACGTGATAGAGCACCTCGTTGGCAGCGACACAGGGGATACCGAAACGCTTCGCGCGGCGACGCAAGCGGGACTCCTGATCGAGCTCCTCCGGGCGACGATGGCGGGTGAGCATCGCGTAGAGGCGGTCGCCGAAGGCTTCCTTGAGTTCGCCGAGACGAGCGAGGGGCTCGGCCTCCGCGGTGAGCAGACTGCGCTCACCGCCCCACAACGCGATGAGCCGTTCCGCATGCTCGCAGACCTCGTTCCAGCTGATGCGACAAGCGCCCTTCGCCGAACGCAGCCTGCCCCGAGAGATCAGTTGGCACAGACCTGCGTAACCCTCACGATCCTGCGCCAGCAGAACAATCGTGCTCTCGACCGAGCGCTGTCCAAGACCGGTCGGTGCGACGACGCTCAGCTCCGAACCGATAAGCAGATGGATGCCGAGCTCACGAGCCTTGACATGAGCGCGCACGACACCGTAGACACCGTTGCGATCCGTTATTCCTAGAGCAGGTAAGGCGAGGCGAGCGGCTTCTTCAACGAGTTCCTCAGGATGCGAGGCGCCCTCGAGGAAGGAGTAGTTGGACTTACACCAAAGAGGGACATAACGCGACGAGGCCGCAAGCTCTACGCTCGAGGACGCCGTTGAGCTCATTCGATCTGCCCCTGCTGGAACCAGCGACGACGCAAGCCATCGTAGTAAAGCCAGAGTAAATCGCCACGTTCCGTGTGCGCGAAGTAGTACTCCCGGCGCAACGACCGCACCCACCAGCCACCGGCCACGATATAGGGACCTGCTAAGCGCATCACCGGCCCAGGCTCCAGACCGCGGATCAGCCAGCCGTCATCGCACAAGTGGCGGGGGCGCGGAGGAAGCAGCAAAGCTTTGCGCCGCATCCGGCGCACGAGAATACGACGTGGCAGGACGCGCCCCCGACTCGCCGGAAGGGCCTCGATCGGCTCCCAGAAAAACTTGGCCTCGGGCAGGTGACCGTCCCGAAGCCGGGCGTGCACGACAGCCTCGGGACCAAACTCCGCCCGCAATCGAGCCAGTGCCCGCCCGGCCGCAGCCAGATCTCGGTGAGGGTTTTCAACAAACAGGTGGAGTTGCTCGAAACGAGCCGGCACGCCTTGCACCCGGACGGAGATCTCCTCGATCGGGAACAGGGGGGCCGGGTGTGGCGCCACTCCTTGCTGCCCGCCGCAACTACGGGAGGCCGCTGCCCTCTCGAAACGCAGACGTACTAGCTCGAGAAGCTGGGCTCCAGCGAGAGTCGGTCGAGCCGGCCGGAGACGCTCGTGACGCCAACCACCGATCTCCTGTCGCAGGCCGATCTCCAGCTCACGGAGGAGCTGCCCCCGACGAGCGAGGCCGTCAAGTAGCGGGTCGAGCAAGATCTTGACGCCAAAAACGAGGCGGTTGAGATCACGCTCCGGGTGATCGAGCTCGCGAGCCGCCTCAAGCGGCTCCTCGGCCTCGGCAGGCTCGAGAGGCGTCCATGCCGTCCCGGAGGCCATCCGGTGCAGACGATGGACCTCGGAGCCGAAACGCTCGAGAAGCCCCGCGGCGGGCAAGCGACACAACGCTCCTACTGTATGCACGCCGAGCTTCGCGAGAGCGTCCCGCAGCTTCGGATCGAGACCGAGGCGTGCGAGCGGCACCGTACGGATCGCTGATTGCTCTCCGGCCGCGTCCCGAAAAACGACGACCCCACGGCGTGAACGCGCCATCGCATAGCTACCGAAGCGTGAAAAGGCGACGGCAACCGTCGCAACGAAACCTGCTTCCGTCAGGCTGGTGTACAACGCGTCGGCCCAGTGACTCGCGGAAGGCCACAAGCGCTCGAGGCCGCCTGCTCCAAGCCAGAAGACGCCGGGCTCCTCCTCACTTGGCTCGACCTCCGGCGTGAAGCGCCGTAAGTGCTTGGTGAGCTCTCGAACACCGCACGTGATCTCCTCTGCCGCAACAACCCCGGCGCGCAGATCCCGGGCGAGGGAAAGCCCAGCGGCGTAGCGCTGGCCGGGGAGGATCCCGAGCCGACGAGCTCGTTCGTTGACCCAAAGGATCCGGCCCTGGGGATGGTCCCGGTCAACGACGGCGACGGGATGCTCGCTCCCCTCCCCATCGCCTGCGCATAGCAGTTGCAAGGGCAGGGCTGGCACATCAACGCAAGCCACTCGGCCCATCGAAGACCTCTGCGTGACGCCAACCGGGCCCGCGCCGTTTATCTTTGAGAACATCGAGGCGACAGGAAAAATAGCGACCCTGCTCCTCACGCAGTGCCTGGCAACGCAAGGAGACGAGCGGCCCGAGGGAAACGCCATCGGGCGACTTGGTCGTCAGGCAGAGTACGGCCATTCCGTGCCGCTGAGATAGCCCCATGAGACGAGACAAGAGCGCGGCAGGGACGTACGGGCATTTCTCGACGAGTGCCCTGCGCCGGAACTTTGCTGCCCGACTCGATGAACCCGCGGCACTGCTGCCCAGATGGACCGGCGATGGTATAGCGGGAATACGCGAAGAAGGCTCAACAGAGCCAGGCAAGTCAAGAGCCCGCGAAGGGGATAACGGAGCTTCTGTACAGGATACGAGGTCAAGCACGAGCAACCCGAAGGCCCCCGAACGGCCGAGGCACTCCGCGGCCCGCGCCGCGGCCGGAGCGTCCGGCACGAAGACTACCGGCAAGGCATCGAGATCGACCCCATTAGCTGCTGCGTCAGGAGGAAAGAAGGTGCTCGTTCGGCTCGTGATCCAGGCTACGGGTTCGCCCCGTTGCTGGGCCTCGAGTACCAGCGAAAAGGTGAGACTGAGCGCGGAGGTCGGGCCGAAGCCGGAGAGCTCACTTACGCGACCTGCAAGCGCGGCAAGCTTCCAATGCGACGTTGCCGGGAAAGATGCTGGAAGCTCTCGGAGTATAAGCGCTGCCGCTCCCGCCCCTTGGCGCCCCGCAGCAGCCCTTCCGCAGGTCGTTTCCGGGCGCTGAGAGGCGCCCTCCCCGTCCGCCGCGTCAAGCGCCGCAGGGTGGGAACTGGCCCACGCATTCATGCTCAGCCCTCGAAGGGCGCGGGCAGGAGCGGGCCGGCGATATCTTCGACCAGCGGTAACTGCTCGAAGTAGCGACGCACCTCGACAACCTTGCCGAGCAACACGAGCGCCCCGTCCTCGGGCACGATGGGATCGAATTCGGGGTTCTCCGGTTGCAGCAGGTAGCGCCCTTCCCGGCGCCGCAGGGTCTTGACCGTTGCTTCATCCTCGACGAGGGCTACGACGATCTCGCCCGGATCGGCCGTAGGCTGACGGCGCACGATGACGATGTCATGGGGCATGATGCCGACCCCAGTCATGCTCTCTCCACGCACCTGCAGGGCAAAGAGATCTCCAGCCGGGAGACGTGAGTGAATCGGCAAGTAGCCGGAGCATTCTTCAACCGCCGTCGTCAGATGCCCCGCCTGGACCTGTCCGAGCAGCGGGATGAGCACTGTGGGCATGCCACCGCCCTCCGGAGGGAGCCGGTAGCCCCGCGAGCGCCCGCGCTCCTTGATCAGCAGGCCCATCCGGACGAGCGCATCAAGATGCGAGCGAGCGGACTCGACCGCCTTGAAGCCGAAAGCGTCTTGGACCTCCCTGACCGTCGGTGGCCGGCCGGCCAGGAGTCGATCTCTCATGAAAAGATAGACCTTACGACGTGTTTGACCAGGCGGAGTAAACGACATGATCACCTCTTTTGTCTGTCAAGAGACTCAGTATAGCAGACATTTCGAGCCTAAGACGCGCTTAACATAGTCAAATATCTCATAAAACTTAGTGACAACACCTGACCCTGCTCCCGCCTCTCACCCAGGCGCGAAATCCCGCCGAACGCGTTATCATGCGCGCTCAGCGATCCCTTGGAGGTCAGCAAAAGCCGGTGACCACCCTCGTCCTGATCAAGCTCGTGCTGCTGGCACTGCTGCTCTTGATCTCCGCGTTTTTCTCCAGCGCCGAGACGAGCCTGTTTTCCCTGAGCACGACCCAAGTCGAACAGATGCGTCGCGAGGGCCGGCCGGCCAGTGAACTCATCTCTTCGATGCTCGCTCAGCCCCGGCGCCTGATCATCACCATCCTGATCGGTAACGAATTCATCAATGTCTCCGCTTCGGCCCTCTCGGCGGCGCTGATCATCGATCTGCTGGGCCGTGACAAAAGCTGGATCAATCTCGTTGTCATGGTGCCCTTGCTGCTGCTCTTCGGCGAGATCACCCCGAAGAGCCTCGCCATCCGCAACAACACCACCTTCGCCTCTGTCCAGGCTCGGCCGTTGGCCGCTTTTGCCACGCTGATCACGCCGCTTCGGATCGTCGTACGCCGGGTCGCGGACCTGTTCATCACCCTACTCGTCGGGCGCGAGCGCTCGCACGGCAACCTAATCACCGAGGACATGTTTCGCACCCTCGCCGTCGAGGCCGTGGACGATGGCGTGATGGATCACCAGGAGGCCCAGTACATTGCTCAAGTCTTCGACTTCGGCAGCATGACCGTCGAGGACGTCATGACACCTCGTGCGGGCGTCTTCTTTCTCGAGGCCACGGCAAGCCCGGAGGAGGTCGTCGCCGCTCTGCGCCGCACGCGCTATTCAAAGGTCCCGGTCTACCGCCAAACCCGAGATCAAGTCGTCGGCATTCTTTACGCGCGCGACCTACTGGGCCTCGACCTCGAAACCCTCGTGCGCAACCCAACCCGGCTGCGCCACCTGTTGCGCAAGCCCCTATTCGTCCCCGAGACCAAGCAGCTCTCGGAGCTTTTCCACGACTTCCGACAGCGCAAGCTCTCGCTCGCCCTTGCCGTCGACGAATACGGCGGGGTCACGGGGCTCGTGACGATGGAAGACCTGCTCGAGTCGATCTTCGGCGAGATCCGCTCGCCCTCTGACGCCCCTCAGGAGCTATTCACCGAAGAGGTCAAGGGACGCCGCTACCGCATGCCCGGCACGATGCCCGTGCTGCGCTTCAACAATCTACTCGGCACCCACTTCGACAGCGAGCCGGCCGAGACGATCGGGGGTATTTTCCTGCACGCCTACGGCGAACTTCCCTCAAAGGGCGCGAAAATCCAGCTCGACTGCGTCGCGCTTACGGTCACCCGCATCAGCAACAATCGGATCGAGGAAGTGCTCGTCGAACGCCTGACTGACGAAGGCGGAGAGTAGCCGTGGGGATCCCGCTTACCATCGGCGCCATCACCCTCTGCCTGATCGCGGAGGCCTTCTTCTCCGGCTCGGAGATTGGCATCGTCAGCGCCGATCCTATCCAGCTTCGACATCGGGCCGCCAAGGGGTCCCGGGGGGCGCGCCTCGCCTTAAAGATGCTCGATAAACCCGAGTGGCTGCTCTCGACGACTCTCGTCGGCACGAACCTCGCCGTCGTTGCGAACACAACTATCGTCACGTTACTCGCGCTTCAGCTTGTCGGGCCACGAGCCAAGCTGCTCGCGATTGCCGTCGTCGCACCGCTGATCTGGATCTTCGGCGAGATCGTCCCCAAGAGCGTCTTCCAACAGAAAGCCGACCAGCTCACACCGATCGTGATCTACCCGTTGCGCGCAGCATCGATCCTCTTCTCACCACTGCTCGCGCTTTTCGCCGGCCTGAGCTGGCTGATCACACGCGCCGCGGCACCGGATACGACCCGGGGCCCCTTCACCCTGCGCGAGCAGCTCGAGTCGATGATGCAGATGTCCGCAACCGAGGGTGACATCCAGCTCATCGAGAAGAAGATGATCCGGCGTCTGTTCGGCTTCGGCGAAACGACGGCTCGCGAGATCATGGTTCCCTGGGTCGAGGTCGCCGTGATCGAGCAAGACGCGCGCTGCGGTGACGCCATCCGGATGGCCGTCGATTCCTCGCACCGTACGCTGCCCGTCTACGCCGAGCGCGTCGACCGGGTTGTTGGCGTGCTCGACACCCTCGAGCTACTCGGCAGGGACACCAGCGAGACGATTCGACCCTACATTCGCCCCGTCGACTACATTCCCGGCTCGAAAAAAATCGACGACCTGCTCGTGGAGCTGCGGGATGCCGATCCCCACCTCAGCGTTGTCGTCGACGAATACGGCGGGGCCGAAGGCATCGTGACGATCGAGGATATCGTCGAGGAGGTTGTCGAGGAGATCGAGGATGAGTTCGACGAGCCGGAGGAGGTTGCCGAGGTCCGCAAGCTTGGCGAACGCCACTACGTCGTCAGCGCCCGCATCGAGCTCGACGAGCTCAACACCGCGCTCGGCCTCGAACTCCCCGAGGGGGAGTACGCCACCCTCGCCGGCTTCCTGCTCGACCGCGTCGAGGACATCCCCCAGGCCGGGCACATCATCCGCCACGAGGCGCTCACCTTCACTGTGCAGCGCGCCACCCCTCAGGCGATCCAGGAGGTCCGCATCCGCTGGTGATCGAGAGCGACCTCTGAGGCTATCATCGACGATGCCAAGACAATCCAAGAGGTGAGACTGTGATCCTGAAGACGCTGCCCGTGGGCCCGCTCGAAGTGAACTGCTACTTGCTCGGCGATGAGATCTCCGAAAAAGCCATCGTGATCGACCCCGGAGAAGACGCCCAACAGATCGCGCAGCTGATCGAGAACGAGGGGCTACAGCTCGAGTTCATCGTGCTCACCCACGGCCATTTCGACCATGTCAGCGGCGTCGCCGGGCTCAAGACCATCTACCCTCAAGCACAGCTTCTCGCTCATGAAGAAGACCTGTTCCTGATCAAAGACGCGCGAGCAAGCGCCGCGCGGTGGGGCATCGATGCCGTGCAGTGTCCCAAGCCAGACCGACTGATCACGGATGGCGATGTGCTCAAGGCCGGCAGCCTGCGCCTCGAGGTGCGGCACACACCGGGTCATTCGCCTGGTGGGATTTGTCTGCTCTGGGGTCATCGAGTTTTCGTCGGCGACACGCTCTTTCAGGGTTCCGTCGGAAGGACCGACTTTCGCGGCGGCTCCTTTGAAACCCTCGCCGCATCGATCCGCGCACAACTCTATACGCTACCTGCTGAGACCGTCGTCCACCCTGGTCACGGCCCAGCGACAACGATCGGGGCTGAGATGAAAGGCAACCAGTTCGTGCGAAATGCGCCGGAAGAATGCCCTTGATGGCAAATGGCCGGGCGCGAGGCCCGGCCACCATAACCTTCTTCAAGAGCTACCCAGAGCGAACTGCCAACGAAACCACCTCTTTCAGGCGTGAGGCGGAATGCGTAGCGTCTGCCCCGGGTAGATGCGATCGGGATCTTTGAGCATCGGCCGATTCGCCTCGAAGATGGCCGGATACTTCATCGCGTTGCCGTAGTACTGTTTGGCGATCTTACCGAGAGTGTCCCCGCGCGTGACCGTGTAAAATGCCGCGGGCTCTTCGGGCGGCACCTCGGTCTTGGCGGGGGCAACGCTCATGCGGTCGTCGACCTGGGCAACGCCGGAGGTGTTGCCCACAAGCAACACGACCTTCTCCCGCTCGGCCTGGCTCGCAGCGATGCCACTGAGCG
>CAYSMT010000040.1:0-11403 GCA_964432135.1 uncultured Acidobacteriota bacterium | reverse complement strand
GTGGACGCCAATGTCTGTAAGCTGATGGCATGGTGGATCAAAGAGCATGTGAGGCGCCGCGGGAGTTTTTTGTCAATGCGGATTTCGACCTGAGCCTTCGCGCTCGCTGGAGGAAAGCGCAAGGATCACGTCTCGCGCGGCAAGTCAGCGACCTGGCACCGCTCTTCCTCCTCGCTGGCGGGCCGGAAGAATCGTTGCTCGTCGACGACCTTCCGCCTTCAGCCTTCCTCGACTACCTTTCGCGGGCCGGGATCGAACACCTCTCACCTACAACTCGCGACGCACCCCGCCTCAACCATCGCTTCACGCCTTTCGGCTGGAATCGTGAGGCTGCCATACTCGCACAGAGCTACACGACGCCACCAAGGCACCCTCCCCTCGACATCGTCCAGCGCGTCAACAGCCGTCTTTTCTCAGCTCGGCTTGAGAGTGAGCTCTTCGACGACACACAAGCTCCCCAGGTCTTTCACGAGCTCGGCGCGCTCAAGGAGTACCTGGCCGTCACGGGCCCAACGCATAAAGGCTGGCTCATCAAGAGCAGCCACGGCAACGCGGGGATAGGTCACTGTCGCATTGTCTCCCTGCCTATGACCGAGGAGATCGAAAGGACCCTCGCTGAGCTGCTTGATGAGGACGGTGCTCTGGTTGTTGAACGCTGGCGCGATCGCACCGCCGACCTGTGTGCAAGCTACCACGTCGACGAAGATGGCGCGGTCCATGCCGTGCATCTGCATGAAAGCGTGATCACGAGCCGAGGCAGCTTTCTCGGCGCGCTCTACGGAAGCCACTCCCCAGCCCTGGAGCGCTGGGGTGACGCGCTGCACGAGACTGTCCACTCCGTCGCACAGAGGCTCGCCACGGAGGGCTACTACGGTCCCGTCTGCCAGGATGCCTTCGTCTTCTCCGACAAGGGGCAAACACACCTGCGCCCGCTCGTCGAGATCAACGCCCGGCTGCATATCACCTACCCGATTCTTGAGCGGCTGCGCTCCTGGCAACGATCAGTCGTCGCCTACTTCCGCTTTTTCGCATCAAAAAATCTGACTCTCGGCAGCGACCTCACGACCTTCGAGCACCGGTTCGCCCGCCATCGCTTCGACCCGGAGCGAGGCCACGGCGTGCTGCTGATGACGCCACCGAGCGTAGGAGAAGGCGCTCGGGCTCACATCCCACGAAAACAGGGCGTGCTCTTCGTGGGAAAGCAGCAAGAGCAGCTCCTCGAGATGGAGCGCGCCTTCCGCGAGGCCTTCTCCCGATGAACGGAGCCCTCATCGTCATTGCCGGACCGACAGCCTCGGGCAAAACACGCCTTGGTGTCGCGCTGGCTCATCGTCTCGGCTCGGAGATCGTCTCGGCCGACTCGCGCCAGGTCTATCGGGGGCTCGATCTGGGCACGGGCAAGGATCTCGCTGAGTATACCGCGACCGACCCACCGATCCCCCACCACCTGATCGACGTGGCGGAGCCCGAGGAAATCTTCACCCTCTTCCACTACCAGCGCGCGGTCTACGACATCCTGAGCGAGCGCCCCGCCGAAGCACCGCCCCTGATTATGGTCGGAGGCACCGGCCTGTACATCGAGGCCGTGCTCAAAGGCTACCGCATCGCCAATGTGCCGGAGAACCCCACGCTGCGCGCCGCGTTGATGCCAAAAGACCCGCGCCAGCTCGTGACACAGCTACAGCGCGAGGACCCGGATCTCTACTCGCGCACGGACTGCTCGTCCCACAAGCGTGTCGTCCGTGCACTGGAGATCGTCGCCTACGGGCGAGAGCATGAGCTCCACACCAGCGAGCCACCCGCGACACCCCTGCGCCCCTTGATTTTCTGTGTGCGCATCGAGCGCAGCAAGCTCCATGAACGCATTCGCCAGCGCCTCGACCAGCGCCTCGGGGCGGGCATGGTGCAGGAGGTCGAGGGACTTCTCGCCCGGGGGCTGAGTCATGAACGCTTGGCCATGTTGGGGATGGAGTATCGCGAGATCGCATCCTACCTGGCGGGCGCGAAAAGCTACGACGACATGCGAGACACCCTTGAACGCGAGATCCGCCGGCTCGCGAAACGCCAGGACACCTGGTTTCGAGGTCTCGAACGCCGTGGACTCAAGACACATTGGATCGCGGGGGATGATCTCGAGACGATCCTCCGTGAGCTCCAAGGCTGGTCACGATGAAACCGTCATCGCCGCACGGCGCTCCGCCGCCCCCCCTGAGGCCTGAGGCCGTACCGCGACCACCGGCCACTGAGGGTCCTGAAAAGGAGCGTGAGCCTATCTCCTGCGGCGCAGGACGGGCCCCGGATCATCCACGAGGGAACGCGGAAGGGTCCAGCCTCCATCGGCGAGCCACACCGCGCCCGTGACCCACTCGGTCGCCGGGCTCGCCAGCAGGCAAACGAACTCGGCGATCTCCGCCGTCGAAGCAAAACGACCAAGCGGAATCTGCGAGAGCACGGCCTTCTCAAGCTCTTCCGAGGGCCAGAGGCGGTCGGCGGCGCCCGTGCTGACGAAGGGACCAGGAGAGATCGCGTTGACCCGAATGCCGTACTCCGCCCACTCGGCGGCGAGAGTCCTGGTCATCGCCTCGAGCCCCGCCTTGGCGCAGGCCGAATGTACGACACCCTGCTTGCCTGTCGTCGCGTAAGGCGCCGAGACATTCACGATGGCTCCTCCGCCCTTAGCACGCATGATTCGCCCAACCTCGCGCGAGATCGAAAAGGCTCCATTGAGGACGATATCGATCACTTTGGCAAAGGCCTGGGGCGCAAGAGTTAGCGCGGGGCGAATGAAGTTTCCGGCCGCGTTGTTGACGAGAATATCGATGCTCCCGCACAGCTCCGCGAGTTCGCGTACAACGCGTCGCACGGCCTTGGGGTCACACAGGTCGAGCGCGCGACTATGCACATCAAAGTGTTCAGCGCGACCACACGCGAC
Organism: uncultured Acidobacteriota bacterium; assembly: GCA_964432135.1. Taxonomy (GTDB): domain Bacteria; phylum Acidobacteriota; class Polarisedimenticolia; order J045; family J045; genus JANTFM01. The sequence goes on along the minus strand of CAYSMT010000040.1, from coordinate 8,471 downwards.
GAGTTCCTTGTGATGGTTTGGATCGCGACTCACGCACAGCACCCGTGCGCCGAGCCGCCCGAAACGCGTGGAGACTGCGAGGCCGAGGCCGGTGCCACCCCCGGTCACGAGAGCCGTACGGCCTTCGAAGCTCCGCTCGGGAAGAAGTTGCTGACTCTTCTTGATCTCCATCGGGAGAGGATAGCCTGTCGCGCCAACGAACGGAACATCTGACCCCTTGTCCCGCGTGAACATATGACGACCCTGAACGTTTCATGGTCAGAGTGGCGTAACATTGAGGACAGCAAGACCGTTGTAACAGGAAGGGACGGACCCTCACCGAGCGCCGCTGATGAATGCGCTCAATATCGGAGCACGCATACTAGCTTGGCGTCCCGAGGAAGGAGCTGCCGTGCGCTTCAGTCGCACCGCTGTTGCTGTGTGTCTTCTGCCCCTGTTTACCGTCAGTACTGTCGACGCTCGACCTGCCCTGCTCAAGGCACGCCACACCAGCATCGACCTCCCCGGCCCGCCGGTCGTGCTGATCGGCACCGATCTCAACGGTGATGGGCGCACGGACCTCGTCGTACTCGACACCTATACCGAGTGGGACCGGGTTGCCTTCGACACAATCGAGGACGCCGTAATGGTCCTTGAGGTCGTGCCGGCCCTGTTCAATCGGCGGGAGATCCGAGTCTTCCTCGCGAATGACGAAGGAGAGTACGCCCTTGCGGCGCCGGCTCTGGACGTCTCGGAGCGAGTACTGGCACTAGCCCGCGGGCCTGCCGCCAGCCCGGTAATCGCGCTGACAAGCGAGGGCGTTGCGGCGCTGCGCCTTGCCGGCGAAGGCGACGACGCGCACATCACCCTCGAGATGCTGATCGAGGACCCCCCGGTATTCGCAGACACGGGTAGCTTCCTCCCCCGCCTCGAGTTCACCACCGATCTCGACGGCGACGGCGCGATGGATCTTCTCCTGCCGGCAGCGGATGGTTTAGCGGTCCACCTCGCGCGTAACGGACGGCTCGAACGCGAGGCAACCTTCCGACTGCCAACTCCGGGCGAGCAACACCATGGCGGCGAGCGTCCGATGCATCTCTACCCTCTCCCCCTCATCGAGGACATCGATGGGGATGGGACAGTTGATCTTCTCTTCACGGAAGAGATCAGCAAGATCCAACGCGCGCAACTCCTCCGGGGCCTCGGTCAGGGGCGCTTCGCACCACCTGCTGTGATCGATCTGAGCGCGATCCTTCCGCAGCAAGCAGACGACTCGGAGGAGCGATCGGTCGAGCAGGCGGAGGATGAGAAGCGCACAAATCAGAGCGCCAAGGTGAGCTACTCTCCTCCTCGTATGGCCTACTTCGGCGACCTCGACGGTGACAAGCGGGCGGAGATCGTCACAGCAAGCACGCGCCAGCTCAACGATGAGGCCGGGATGCGTGATCATTTTCGCGAGGCCAAGGTGCCGCACCTGCGCTTCGCATTTCACCACCTCGACGCCTCGCTCGCCGTCGATCCACACCCCTACACGACTCTCGACGCCGTGGGCTACGAGTTCGGCGGTGGCTGGCCTGATATCAGTTCGAACGCCTTCAAAGATCTTGACGGAGACGGTCGCAAGGATCTCGTGACAATAACTCTCGACTTTAGCCTCTTTCAAGCGCTGCGGGTTCTCGTGACGAAGAGGATGAGCATCGGCCTCGACTTCCATGTCTGGCACCAAGCTTCGGACAGCACCTTCAACAACGTCACCGGGCTCGACCTGTCTGAAAAGCTCAAGCTACGACTGAGCAACTTCAGGCTCGGCCGCATCGCACAGTTCGCGGGAGACTTCGACGGCGACGGCCGCACGGACTTCGTGCACCTCGGCAGAGGAAAGAAGGTGACAATCCACCCCGGTCAGGATGGCGCGCGCTACCCCGTAAAAGCTGAGCTGGCTATCGAGCTCAACGAGGTGATCGATGCGCTCGAGCTCGTACGAGTGCTGGACATCAACCGCGATGGCCGCGTAGATCTAGCCATCACTCGACCCCTGAAACGCCCCGACCCGGAAGCGACGGCACCCGTTCGCGTGGAGCTGTACTTGACGGAGGACGCCCGATGAACGCGCCGGCCCGTGCCCATGACCCGATCCAGCCGCGGCGAAGTTTTCTTCACCCGCTGGCCGCCCTCTTCGCCCCGTCCACTGTGCTCGCCCTGCTTGCCACCACCACCGCACTGGCAATTTCGCCCCTCCCAGCACGCGAAGCCCAGCAACGTGAGATCTCCCTCCCCGGATGGCCGATTAGCTACGCTTTTGCGACTCTCCCGGATGGCAGTCGAGAGATTCTGCTGCTTCTAGGCGACCCTGGCGATCTTACGGATCCGAGCAACCCTGCCAAGACCATCGCCCAACACTGGAACGATCGTACTCAAGACGAGACCATGGTTTTCATCAGTGTCGAAGGCGCCGAGCTGAGGCACCGGAAGACCACCGGCCGAGCCAGGGACGAGTACGCGTGGCAACCCGCGAGCCCGCCAGCGCTCTTTCGTATCGCCGATGGTGGCTTGGGCGAGCTCGAACGCGTCACGAGCGAGCTACCCGGCGATATCATGGCTCTCGCAGCGGACCCTGATGGCAAGCCGTGGTTGCTCTCACAAGGGCGTTTATTGCGCCTCACCTCAAGCGCGGGGGAAGCAGCCGCCACAAGCGAGATCGCTTCCAACCCCTACATAGACCCCAGGGGTTTCTTGCCTCGCTTCATAAATGATTTCCATCTCGCGGCAAACGGTGCGCTCTGGATCCCGGCCCGCGGCGCTCTGCTTTCCTTTCAGCCCGGAGCAAAAGACGCACCCTGGGCACCAGGCCGCACCGTGCCGCTACATAGCGAGCTGAACTGGACGGCCTCAGCCCTCTATATCCGGAACGCAGCCCCAAAGCCCTTCCCGTCAGATGCGCATCTCCCCAAGCTTCTCGCGATGCCACCAGAGGCGATCGGCAAACTGCGCCTGCGCACCGAGCTGATCGATCTCACGGCTGCCCCCGGCGAAGAACACCGCGAGATCTGGTCTCGTTTTGCCTCTCCAGAATCGGTCCTGCAGAGCAGCTTCTTCCTCCTCGACGGGCAGCCTGCTCTCTCGGTGTGGACCCTACGGGCCGACAAGATCCGCTTTTCCTTCCGGCCTCAACTGCGGGTCTTTCTGTTGCGTGGCGACCGGACGCGCGCAGGACGCTTGCCGATTCTCTCCGTCGATTCGCTCAACGGCGATACTCGTTCGCTGCCGCGCCCGCAGGTGATGGACACCAACGGGGATGGCCGAGATGACCTCGTACTCATCGCACCGGACAAGAAACGCCTGCGCGTGAGCACCTTCCTCCGACGACAGGACGGCCGTTTCGACGACAAGGCGCAAACAAGCGAGCTCAAGCTCGATGGGGCCATCGGGTTGAGACCCGAACTCTTTCCCGATCAAGACGTGACGGGAGATGGTCTCGCCGACCTCGTGGCCGTGCTGCACGACGCGATCACCATCTACCCCGGCAACACCTCTACCCGCGGCGGTCGGCGACTCTTTGCGAAAACACCCAGCTTGCGTATAGCGCTCACCGCCGAGGGCGAAGACACACCGCCCAGGCTCGCTCTGCAGCGCATCGATCTCGACGGCGACGGTCGCGGAGAAATCCTCATCTTCTCGACAAACGGGGAGGGGACTCATACAACTCTGAAAATCGTGCGCTTCTGATCGGCCTCGCGCGAGAACGACGTTCTGGCCGTGCGACAACGAAGCAGCGTGATGCGCTTGTGACAATGTTCGGGGAAGATCACGATCTGCTTCTTCTATAGGACGGCCTTTGCGCAAGCAAACCCCGAAAGGGACAAAACACGGCAAGCGCGCCGAGTCAACCGAGGAAGAGCCCGCACTCGGGGCACTCGGCGTCGGATCCAGGTGTGTAAGACGCCGAGCATGCCGGGCACTGGACCTCGCCGTCCGCACCCTGTTCGCTCTCTTCAGAAGACGGCACGACAACCTGGACGTCGCCAACATGCAGCTCGGAGTGGAACTCATCGCAGAAGAAGTCGATGGCACGATCGAGATCGTCCGCTTTGGCGAGCAGGGTCAAACGAGGCTGGCAGCTCATGCAGGCGTCAGGGTCATTGGCCACCGCGACGGGAATACCCTTGAGGGCAAAGGCGTCTCTCAGCTCGGTGATCGCTGCCACCGAACCGTTGAAGGCGGGCAGGACCTCCTGTCCGACGAGCAGCTCGGCCATCGCGCTCGGGCTGTAGAACTCGCCAAAGCACTCCTCCTTCAGGACCTCCACGAGCGCCCTGCGACACTTCCGGCAGTGCGTGACCCCTTGATGAAACTCACCCCTGCAAGACGGACAGTAAGGCATGGCCGGCGACACTCCTTTCGCCAAGATGTTGGAGGACGCCGCATGCCATTGCAAGACGACGAGACGTCTCACAAAACCTCGAGTCGCAACCGGCACCAAGTCTCCCGGAAGTCTCGGGACTGAAACGGCCCTCCTTGCGCGAGAGACGCATCCGCGCCGTCAGAGCTGCACGAACCACTCGAATGAGGTTTCGAGCAGCCAGCCCTCTTCGTCCTTCACCGCCTCGCATCGACCTTGAAGAAGACCTGTCTCTGGATCGCGGGAGGCCCGATAGCATTCTGGATCCTCGGCAAGACCTGGCCCGACGAGCTCATCAGGCCATGTGCCGATCTCCTCGCGCGCCTGAGCAATCCCAGAAAAGGTCTCCACCAGGAAGCTCTCCGTGCTCGGCTGATAGCGGCGCTCGCGACAAACAGCATGGCCCGTCCACTTCAGCTGAGAGGCAATACGTGGCAGGCGCAGGCCGTACGGCGCGGCGCTTGTCGAATCAAACGAGACATAGAGCAGGCTTCCGCTTCCATCCCTGCTCGCCTCGGGCTTCGAGACGGCGCCTCGCAGCCGCCGCGTGCATTCACGCCGCCAACGCACGAAGGCGCCGTCTTCCTCTTCTTCGGTCTCGCGCCGCGTGATAAACAGGGACACATCCCATAGCTGCGCGGCCAGCACACGGTAGCGACGCTGCTCGTGCCCGCTGTCAAGCTCTTCACGACGTGGGCTTGGATCGAGCTCGAGAAAGAAGCTGAGATCTCGCGTCTCGTCGAGGCTCAGTGCGCGTCGGCGGATCTGACCATCAACCTTGGCGGGCTCTCCATCTTGCCGGTGACGCGCCCCACGCAGGCGAACGAGCGCCCAAGCCTCCAGACAGGACGAATCGATCAGCCCGATCTCTGCCTCGCCAGGATGCTCATCCGGCGTGAACGCGGCGCCCGATGGCAGCGCGCGAACAATGAGACGATCCCTCGCCGATGCGGCACATCCTGGCGGCTGGTAGCCGAGCGCAGCGAGATCTATGCGGCCGTCTTGAACGCGCGCAAGCCACCAACCTTCTCCAAGGGACTCGCCGCCAGCCATGTGTCCGGACGACGCCTTTAGCGCGAGCTCAACGCCATCAGGCAACAACTCCCCGCGCCCATCAAGGACGAGAATCTTCCGGATTGCTGCAGAGATGCCGGCCACCCCGGGCAGCAGGGCTCGCGCATCGCGCAGAACCTGGGGCGTACGCCGGCGACGGATCGTCCGCCCGGGATCCCCTCCGGCAAGTACGGGCAGATGCTGCGCGGCAGGATCGAGGCGCGCCGAGCCGAAGAAGAGGTTGTCGGCCGCCTCATAAACTTTTCCATCGACGATGGCGAGCCGACCCGGCGGCGCCTCGTAGGCGTCGTCCCCGGGGGGCGGCGGAACCCAATCGATGAGGTAGCGACCGCGATCGTAACGTGCGCCGCTCTTGCGATCGACGAGCTCAAAGTTGAGTTCGATACGACCGAGAGCCGTGACCAGCTCGACCTGACGCGTCGTTCTTTGGGCCCCGTTCCATCCCGATAGCCGAACGACTGGCACGCGGCGCTGGCCGACAGATGCCGCCACCTTTCCCCGGATCTCGTAACGCGCCGGGCCGGCAGCACCAAGCCGTCGCTCGCTTCCTTTACGCGCATCCCGCAAGACGAGCACCGCGTCGGTGCAGGGATTCGCCTGCTGATACTCAAGCCAAGCCCACGAGCGCCAGAAGTCCTCCGTGAAAACCAGCTCGTCAGGACGGAGGGCGTCGGGTAGCGAACCAACGACAGTGGGAGGCAACAGTGCAACGACGGGATTCGGCCCAGGTCCGCAGGCGTCCTTTGCCGCGTCCTGCGCCATCGCCCCCGGCATGACAAGGGCCAATAGCAGAACGAGGCACAACCCGCACAACGCCGTTGCGGGAGGACCAGGCGAATGGTGTCGCTCGCTCTCTCTTCTCATACCCAAGAGTTTCTGTTCTCCATGAGAGAAGGTCAAAGCAGGGCCCACTTTGCCCCCACCCCGCGACGCACGCGGCAGGGGTCGCGGGACCTGCTAGCATTCCGAAGGAGAGCCCGCTGTTTTTTGGAGCCCGCCCATGCATCTGATCCACGAAACAACGCGCGAGATCCGGCTCCGGGCCATCGAGGCCCCGGTAGCGACCCTTCCCTGGCCGGAAAGTGTCAGGCCACCGTTACGCAGCGCCGCCTCCGTGCAGCAGCCATGGGAGTTCCCCATTTGAGCCGGGATTTGCTTGCGGCAAAACATCCCGTGGCCTGGAAGCGGCTGCGGGCCGGGCTCCCCGACGCCCCGCACCCCAAGACCATGAAAAGCGCCTGTGGACCCATCGTCCTTGTGCTTGATGACGCTGCGCTGCACAGCGTCCATGACCCCGCAGAGGAGGCCCGGCAAGTCGTCTCACGAGCCGACATCTCTGAGGCGGCACAGATCATGGTCTTCGGCTTCGGCGCCGGACATGTTTTGCGAGAGACGCTGCGCTGCGCTGGAAGCGACGCGAGGATTACCGCGGTCATCCTCGACCCGGGTGCCTTTCTCGTGACTCTTGGTGGGATCGACTGCAACGATCTACTCGCCGATCCGCGTCTCGATCTCGCCCTCGGATCGCTGCGCGAAATCGTTGCGATGCTTCCGGCGGCCGACGAATCGCTGCGGGTCGTCGTCCACCCGCCGCTGCTGGCCGCAACAGCCCCCTCGCTGGCACCTCTCGCTCAAATGGCCCGCGAGCTGGCCACGACTCAAAGCTCGAGGCTGGACCACTTCGCTACGATTCTCGAAAACATTGAACGCAACTTGAGTGTGATCATGCGCTGCGAATGTGCATCGGCTCTACGCCGGGAGATCGCAGGAAAAAGCGTCCTACTCGTTGCGCCCGGACCGAGTCTTGACGAACAACTCGAGACCCTCGCACAGGCGCGCCGCCCGCTGCTCTGCGCCGTCGACACGGCGCTGCGTGTGCTCGAGGACGCGGGCATCGAGGCCGACCTTGCGCTGACCGTCGACCCAACCAAGAAAAACCTCGCGAAGTTCGTGGGCCTGAAAGACGATATACCGCTCGTGTTCTTCGAAGGCGCCCGCCCGGAGATCGTCGCGCGCAGCCATCGACCCCTCTTCGCTTGCGAGAGGAAGGGCCTGCTCGATCGTGCCCACCCCTTCTTCGGACGCGGTGGCCGCTTCGAAAGCAGGGGATCCTCGCTCACCGCCGCCCTTGACCTACTCCTCGCTTTCGACCCAGCCACGATCGGGCTCATCGGCGCGGACTTCGCTCTGAAAGAAGGTCGGAGCTATGCGGGCACGGCAGGCGACACGAGCTCCGGCCGGCTCCGCGAGCTCCCAGGCCGCGACGGAGGCCTCGTAGCCACAACGGAGATCCTCTGGCTCCACCGACGGCGGCTGCTCCGGCGCCTTGAGGGAGTGCGCCATGATGCCGTCGTCGATTTACGCTCCGATGGCGCAGAGCTACCGGGGTTAGCGCGCGGTGAGCTCGCTGATTGGCTGGTCAGCCTCGATGACGCATCACGTGATACCCGCATCAAGCTCGACGCACCGGGCAGTGAGAGCGCAAATCACATCGCAGCCGAGCACGCGGCACGCAAGGCGCTGCACGAGGCACGCGAAGCGGCAGCGAGGAGGGCGAGCACCTCCCGTTTGCCTGACGACATGCGATCCCGCTAGGATGTGCCCCGCGCGACGCACGGTCCTCGCGCCTGCCCTTGTGGCCGCGCGAGACCCCGAGATCTCCCCAAAGAGAAAGGAACACGCATGTCATTGAACGGAAAAGTCGCCGTTGTCACCGGTGCTGCACGCGGCATTGGCCGCGCGATCGCCGAAGAACTTGCCGCGCGGGGCGCTCGCCTCGCTCTGTGTGACCTCAACAAGGACTGGCTCGGCGAGACGAGCGCGGCCATCGAGGCAGCAGGCGGAGAGGCGTTTTGCACGAGCGCCAACGTCTCCGAAGCCGATGAGGTCAAACGCGCCGTGAGCGAGATCGTCGGGGCCATGGGCCGTATTGACGTGCTCATCAACAACGCCGGCATCACCAAAGACACGCTCCTGCTGCGCATGAACGAGGAGCAGTGGGACGCGGTGCTCGATGTGA
>CAYSMT010000039.1:0-11407 GCA_964432135.1 uncultured Acidobacteriota bacterium | reverse complement strand
GGAGAACTACCACGATGCGACCCATGCCTTTGCCTCCGCCCTGGAGCTGTTCAACCTCGGCTATTTGCCTATCGAGATGCGCGGACTAGCGGAGAGATTGTATTGGAAGTGCTTGAAGGCGATCAGCGCCCTCCTGCCCCAGCTCGAGGAGGTCCCTGCCGAGCTCGAAAACCTTCCCGACGCCCTCTCCGAGATCTACTTCGGCAACTTTTCGCTCTTCCAGTCCCTCCCGGACTCCTGGGCTATCGACCAGATCTACCCCGTACTCCCACTTCAGCGCCTCGACGAAGAGCCGAGCGTGCCGGCCGTCATCGCCGATATCAGCTGTGACAGCGACGGCAAGATCGACCGCTTCATCGCCACAAACGGCCTCGAGCGCACGCTCAAGCTGCACGCACTCAAGGGCGATGCGCCTTACTATCTCGGCGTCTTCCTTGTCGGGGCCTACCAGGAAGCCCTGGGAGACCTGCACAATCTCTTCGGGGACACGAACGTCGCTCAGATCAAGGTGGAACCCGACGGAAGCTGGTGGCTTGAAGACGTCGTGGAGGGCGATACCTCCCGTGAGGTCCTCGGCTACGTCCAGTACGACCCGGAAGAGCTCTACGCGCGTGTTATGCGCGATTGCCAGGGCGCGATTCGCGACGGGCGGATGAGCGCCGCCGAAAGCCGGCAAATGCTCACCTTCTATAAGCAACAGCTCGACGGCTACACCTACCTCGACTAGCACCCCATCGGCGGGGTGTCAGCCTACGACCCCCAAGCCGGCGGAGACCTGTGATGAAGACCGGAGCCTTTCTCGACCTGTCGCCAGAGCATAGCGACCCCGAGCGTTCCCAAGTTGTCATCCTTCCCGTCCCCTTCGATGGGACGAGCACTTGGCGTAAGGGATCCGACCAAGGTCCCGAAGCTCTCATCGCAGCTTCCGCGGCCCTTGAAGACTACGACATCGAAACGGGCTGCGAGCCCCACCGGCACGGCATCACAACTCACACACCGATCGAGCACCACGGCGATGCCGAGACCCTGGCCGATCGAGTCGAGCATGCGGTGGGACAGATCCTCGACGCGCAGCGATTGAGCGTCGTCATCGGCGGCGAACACTCTGTCAGTATCGGTGCAATCCGTGCCGCGGCGCAGCGCTTCCCGGAGCTGAACGTCCTGCAGATCGATGCCCATGGCGATCTACGAGAGAGCTACGGGGGATCGGCCTTCAATCATGCCTGTGTCATGGCCCGCGCACGAGAGTGCTGCCCGATTTCACAAGTCGGCATTCGCTCCCTCGATCGCTCAGAGCTCGCGCGCTTGGATCCCGTGCGAAGCTGGTACGCCCACGAGATGCTGCGCGATCCGGCACGAGGCTGGATCAGAGAGGTCGTGGCCTCTCTCTCCAACGCTGTCTACCTGACCATCGACCTCGACGCCTTCGATCCCTCGCTACTTCCCGCGACGGGAACACCGGAGCCCGGCGGCCTCGGCTGGCGCGATGTCGTGGCCTTGATCGATGCCCTCACGAGCCAGCGGCGTGTCGTCGCTTTCGACGTTGTCGAGCTGTGCCCGATGCCGGGCCAAAGCACGAGCGAATACATTGCGGCGCGCCTGGTCCATCGGACCCTGGCGTCGATCCTGCGATAGCGCCGCGACCCTCGCGCGCCCGCGAACAACAAACAGATGGAGCGGGAGACGGGACTCGAACCCGCGACCCCGACCTTGGCAAGGTCGTGCTCTACCAGCTGAGCTACTCCCGCGGCCCTTCGAGCCAAAGCGTCGTGAACGCCGAGAAAAGCGCCACACCGCAAGACCACCGGCTCGGGCGAAGCGGGATTATGGCCCCGGCCTGAGGAGGCGTCAAGAGCAAAGCGGCGGCACCGTCTCCCCTAGGCTCTCCTTAGCCTGCCGCCACAAGGCGAGCACGACGGCCAAGAAGACGGGGCCGAGCACGAGGCCGAGCAGGCCGAAGGTCATGAGGCCCCCAAGCACGCCGAAGAAGACGAGAATGAAGGGCACCTTCGCGGGCCCGGAGATGAAAAACGGGCGCAGGAAGTTGTCGATCGTCGAGACGATACCGAGCGACCAGATGACGACGAAAAGCATCGTGCCCCACGAACCACCGGCGGCCAGAGCAATCGCGACAGGAATCCAGACGACGGCCGTCCCGAAGGGAATCACAGCGAAGAAGCCGGTGCAGACCCCGAGGGTCACCGGGGCGTGGACGCCAGCGATCCAGTAGCCGGCCATGGCGACGAGACCCTGGACCAACGCCGTCATCAGCCAGCCGAAGAAGACTGCACCGACGGTCTCGCGGACCGAGCTGACAAGGGCACGTCCCCTCCCAGCGATGAGGCGATCAAGAAAGAGGTTCAGCTCGGCAACGAGGCTGTCACCGTCCCGGTAGACGAAGAAGAGGGTAAATACGGTGAAGAAGAGCTTGGCAATCACCCGCAGCAGATTACCGCCAATTTTGACGACATCTTGAGTACGCTGGAGCGCCTGGCGCGCCCATTCCGATCGCTGTACCGGATCGCCGATCTGCCGAAAAACTTCATCGGCAACCTCCTTGAGAAAGGGTACGCGTTGGAGCATCTCTGGGAGACGAGGCTGCTCCGAAGAAGCCCAAAGGTAGAGGCGATCTAGCTCGGGGCCGATCTCATGAACAAGCACGAAGCCCAGCCCCGTCAGCGGCGCGAGCACGAGCATGAGCAGCACGACCGTCATCAGGAGGGCTGAGAGCGTCCGCTGGCCGCGCAGGAGTCGGCGCAGAAGCTTGTAGCCGGGCCAGGTCGCCGAAGCGAAGACAAGCGCCCACAGGATGGGGGTGATGAAAGGCCAGATGACGCTGATCGCGCCGGCGAGAACCGCCACGAGGGCCGTGATGCCGAGCACAAGACGCAGAAGATCGGAGCGCATGATGCGATGCTACCGTGAACGGCGTATGGCGGGAAGCCCGGGGCAAGCTGAAGCACCTCGACCTTGGCTCGCTTCCGGCTTAAGCTCCCAAATCACGGAAGTGCTCCTCAATGGCCGCCAGGAATAGCCTTGGCTCGTCGAGGCGGCCAATGGCCTCGCGCAGCTTGCGACTGCCGGGAAGCCCCTTCGTATAGCGACCCGTGAAGCTACGAATTTTGTGTAGAGCGCTGCGAGGATCCTCGTCACGAATGATCCAGCGAAAATAGGCCAGCATGAAATCTCGTCGCTCGGCGAGAGTCACCTCGCCAGGCGGCTCTCCGGCAAGCCGCGACGCTGTACGACGGAAAATCCAGGGGTCTTTGAGCGCCGCGCGGCCGATCATCACGCCGTCGCATCCTGTCGAGCGAAACATCTCGAGTGCATCGCTTGCGCTATTGACATCACCGTTGCCAATGACAGGAATCGTGACGGACTCCTTCAGACGCCGAATTACATCCCAATCGGCACGACCCGTGTACATCTGCCGGGCCGTTCGCCCATGCAAGGTGAGCGCATCAACACCGAGACGGGCGCAGAGCTGGCCAAGCTCGAGAAAGTTGACAGGTACCGGCCCCCGTCCAAGGCCGAGGCGACACTTGACCGTCAGCGGAATTGTCAGACGCCGGCGGCAAGCTTCGATGATTTTCGCCGCCAAGGAGAGATCACCCATCAACGCTGCACCCGCGCAACCCTTGAGCACCTTGTTCGCCGGGCAGCCCATGTTGATGTCACAGATATCGGCCCCAAGCTCCTCAACCCGTGCGGCACACGCAGCCATGCGTTTGGGATCCCGCCCGTAGATTTGGATCGCAAGCGGCCGTTCCTTGTCAGAAAATACGAGCTTGTCGAGAATCGGCTTGACCCCCCGTGTCACGGCCTCCGACGAGATGAACTCCATCGAGACCAAGCCCACCCCCCCCAGGCGACGGATCGTGAGGCGAAAGTAGCGATCACAAATCCCGGCCATCGGCGCAAGAACCAGCGGAGGGTCGATCACGACACCCCCGATGACGAGTCGCGGGAAAGACAGCAAGCTCACCCGGACATCACTCCGAGCAGCGCGAAGGAGACGACCACCAAGGAATGGTCGATCTCCCCCTCGCGGATGAGACGCGGAATCTCCGAGAGCGGCCGCAGCAGCACCTCGATCCTCTCGAGAGGATCGAGGGCCGGCTCCGTGTCGAAGGTGACACCCTCGGCAACAAAGCAATGGCAGCGGTTGCTCTGGATCGCGGGGTTAGGCGCAACCGAAGCCAGCAAGCGCACGCGTGAAGCACCGTAGCCGGTCTCCTCACGCAGCTCGCGGCGCGCCGCCTCGGCGGGCTTCTCTCCCGGATCGACGATCCCGCCAGGGATCTCGAGCACGCAGCGGCGCAGGCCATGACGAAACTGACGGATCAACACGACGTCTCCATCTTCCGTGATCGGCACAACGTTGACCCAATCGGCGCTATCAAGAACGACGAAGTGCTGCTCGATACCCTCGGGCTCGAGACGATAGCGGTCCTCTCGGAGCTTGAAGATCCGGTGATCGGAAACGAAGCGGCTCCCGAGCAGCTTCCAGCTCTTCTCGGGCATCGTCTATCCGTAGGAGGTGCCCGGATGGGCGAGAAAGAGAACCATTGTGAATATGAAGGGCGCGACAAATTCGAAGAGCTTCCAAGCAACAACCAACCCAAACAAGCCCGCCATCGGCATGCGCCGAATCGACTCCATCACTTGGCCGACACCACGGCCACTGAGGCCCTGGACAACAGCAGCACCGTCGAGCGGAGGCAGGGGGAAGAGGTTGAAGACCATCAGCATTGCGTTGAGCATCGCCAGAATGCTCAAAAAACGCGCGGCGGCGCGCACGAGAGGATCAGCGCTGATCGGATCGATGAGCACCTCGAATCCTGCGCGCAGAGGAGCCTCACCAAGTCCGGCGAGGACCATCAAATGAAGACCTGCGACTGCCAACAAGAGCAGGAGCAGATTCGCTCCCGGACCGGCCGCGGCCATCGCAGCGGCGCGCTTGGGGTGGCGATCAGCCCAAAGTGGGTCGTAAGGCGCCGAAGCCCAGCCGATCATGAAGCCCTGCAAGGCATAGGAGATCAGGGGCACAAAGATCATACCGAAGGGTTCGCGACGCAGATGCGGCCAGGGGTTGAGTGTGACCTGACCCGCGCGATAGGCCGTCTCGTCTCCGCCTAAGCGGGCGACGAGCGCATGACCCGCCTCGTGGCAAGTTGCCGAAATGAGGAAGGCGACAAACCACAGCGCAAATCCAGCAAGGTCCATACCCGTCACGAAGTCCATCACTTGCCCCGACGGCCCTTGCCATCACCTGCGCAAGCCCAGAACGCGCTCGCAGCCAGGACGAGATAGGCCAGCCCACCGGCAAGCGCAAGACGCGCTCGCTGGCCTCGAAAAGCCTGCTCGACAATATCGACGCGGGCGAGGAAGGCGAGAGTCAAGCCGACCCAGACGGCAAAAAGCCAGGACGCCGCACGCGAACCCCCCGGCAGTGAGCGCACGGCCGGCACCGCCAACAGGCAAATCACAACGGCCGAGAGAAAGCGAAGCTGCCCGTTCCAAGCCAAAAAGAGCGCCAGAGCGCTGCCCGCGACAGGTAGCAGGCTCAGGACAACACGCAACCCGCGTCGCACCGTCGCATCCATCACTACGCCGCTCACGCGAACACGGAGGCGATCTGCTTCTGGATCACCTCTGCAGCGCGGCGGGGATCGTCTGCGTTACGAATGGGGCGGCCGACGACGATGTAATCTGCGCCCCCGCGAAAGGCATCAACGACCGTAACGACCCTTTTTTGATCGTCGACAGGCCGGTTCTCGACAGGCCGGATGCCAGGAGTCACGATGAGCAACTTCTCACCGAGTTGAGCGCGCAAGCGCGGCGCCTCGAGGCCGGAGGAGATGACACCATCGCAGCCGTGCTCAAGCGCGCGACGTGCACGTGAGAGCACGAGTTGCTCAACATCACAGGAGAAGCCAAGATCGTCGAGATCGCCGCGATCGAGACTGGTCAATACGGTCACCGCAAGAATCTTCAACTCGCCTCGATCCACCGAGGCGGCCGCCTCAAGCACGCCATCGTTGCCATGCACGGTGGTGAAGTTCGCGCCACGTCCCACGAGTTGAGCCACAGCGTTCTTCACCGTCGCCGGCACATCGAAAAACTTCAAGTCAACGAAGACCTTCTTGCCGCGCTCGCGCAGCCACGAGACGAGCTCGAAGTAACCGCCCGCCATGTTGAGCTGCAGGCCCAATTTGTAGAAACAGACACTCTCACCAAGACCCTCGACAAGAGCACGGGCCTCATCAGCGCTCGGCAGATCGAGCGCGAGAATCAGTCGCTCTCGCGAAGGAATGGACTTGCTCGACAGGAGAGAGTTCTCGCTCATTGCTTACTCCTTGCCCACCCGCGGCGGGAACGCGCATTCTAACCCAGCGACGCGGATCAAGCGCGCACGAGCCAAACGATGGCGGCGCAGCTCACCGTGCTGTCCGCCTTGCGCAGACGCACGACAACGTGCTCCGTGGGCCAGAGCGCCGGATCGAAAGCCTCGCGACGTCCTTCGAGCGCCTCGGTGAACTCGGCCTCGAGCTCGCTGAACTTGTCTCGCAACTGCTCGACCTGTGCCTTGGCCTGACCAATATCACCGCGTTCGCGAGCCGCGCGAGACGCTCCCTTGAATGTCGTCGCGGCGCGCCCAACCGTGCTCGCGCGCCGACCCAGCAAGGCGCCAAGCACGGTCGCCCCGAGACTGATCGCCGTCTGAAGCTTCTGGTGGCTGTACTGGGATCGCTCGCGTTCGACTCTGCGCAAGGCCACCTGGATCCGCTCCTGCAGCCGCGCAAGCTTGGGCGCGAATCGACGGCGCAGCTTGGCCAGTTCGAGATCCCGGCGCTCCCGAAGCGCCTCGCGGAATCGGATCTGAAACGCGGCCTCGCTCTCCCCGTCCGAGGACATCAGCTTGAGCTTCTTCGAGGCGAAGAGCACGAGGGGCTTCTCGCGATAGAGGTGGGTCTTGAGGCTGCGCTCCCAGCCCTTGTAGCTGGCCTTGCGCAGGGCGCGCGCGGGCAGCGGCAGGAAGCTGGCCTCGGCCACCGGAGACGAACTCAGAGAGATCTCCCCCTCCTCGATCCACCGGGCCGCTTTCCAGGGATCCATCGCGGTATTGTCCATGAGTGGCACCAAGCACTCAAGACAAAGCCATTTATCAGTTGCGCTGCGTGCATGGGTGTAGTGCAGCTCTGCCCGGGCGAGGAGAAAGGGCTCGTAGATCGTGGCCTCGCTGGAAGCAGTACCCGCGTCCTCCGATCCAAAGAGCTCCTCGATACCGGAGGGCAGTGCGACGCGAGGACTGGCAGAAGCCGCTGGCGCTCCGCGCCGAGAAGTGCCCGACCGGCGCTTCCGCGCCGAGGTGCCCTCTCTTGCCCCACGCCGACGCTTGACGGGCTCCATCAGCCGCTTGATCTGCTGGCGCGTGAGCGGCCCACGAAGGTAGGAGAGCACCCAACGCGTGTGAAAGAGGACGGGCTCGGCCTCGTGGACGTTGTTCATCAAGAACACACGCTTACCGAGACCCGAAAGCAGGCGTTCGATGCGAGCACGATCGAATTGCGCCCCCGACGAAACAGAAGCACCTTCGAGGCCATCGAGCACGCGCAGCTTGTCCCGCTCGGTCTGCAGGCGCCCCAGCAGCCAAGTCCCCGCGTTGGAGAGCGCTTTATAGTCGAGGTCGACGGGGTTCTGGGTCGCGAGCACGAGCCCCAGGCCGAAAGCCCGAGCCTGCTTGAGCAGTGTAAGCAAGGGCGGTTTGGAGGGCGGTTTGGCCGACGGCGGAAGATAGCCGTAGACCTCGTCCATATAGAACAACGCCCGCAGGCTTGGCGTCCCCGGCTGGGAGCGCATCCACGCGATGAGCGCATTGGCAAGGCTCGTCACCACGAACATCCGTTGGGCATCATCGAGATGCGCAATCGAGACGATTGAGATCTTCGGCTTGCCCGTCTCGTTCCACAACAAGCGCCGGATGTCCAACGCTTCGCCCTCGAGCCAAGCAGAGAAACCCGGCGACGCAAGCAAGTTATTCACTCGCATCGCCAGCTCGAAACGCTCCTTCCCCGGGAAGACGGACTCAAGATCCAAGACGCCGATCTTCTCGAAGGGCGGGTTCTGTATCTCCCGGATCAAGCCCGCTAGGTCGAGCGCCCTGTTCTGCTCCCAAGCGTTTGTAAGAATCGTCGAGAGCAGCACCTGCTCGCGGCTGCGCACGGGATCCGCCTCGATACCCAGCAATCCGAGCAGTCCCGACACCGTTCCCGAGAGATGGGCTCGTAGGGCGTCGGCGTCTTGGAGCAGCTCGGTCGACGGCACATCGAATGAACGCAAGATGGTCAGCGGAAGTCCGGAGTGGCTACCGGGTGTGTAGATCGCCAGCTCGGCCGCATCGCGAAAACGTGCGACGCGCTTGCCGTCCTGCCCCCAGCTCGCAAGACCCTTGCGCCACAATGCTGCCGTCTTCTCGGCGAGCTGCAGGTCGGTCTGGCCTTTGTTCGCCGCTTCGGCGGGATCGACCCAAGGGAGGAAGTCCTTGGCAGCGAGACGCGGAAAGGTCAAGGCCAGGTTCCCGAGATCGCCTTTGGGATCGACGATGATCGCCGGAATGCCGTCGATGGCCGCCTCCTCGATCAACGCGACGCACAACCCCGTCTTTCCGCTTCCGGTCATCCCGACACACACAGCGTGGGTCGTCAGATCCTTCGCATCGTAGAGCAGAGGCTCGTCCGTGCGCAGCTTTCCCTCCGCGTCACAGAGTCCACCAAGGTAGAACGCGCCCAGCTTCTCGAAGACCCTGAGATGGGCCGAAGCACTCTTCTTTGCTTTCATCATCTCTCGCCTTTTGTATACTTCTTAAGCACGGTTGAACTGAGCCTATGCGGCTCGGGCCCCGAGGCCAAGGGGCCAGAACGGGATTTTAAGGGGCTAGAACGGGATTTTTTGTGTGACTTTGCGTCAGCTAAGCATGTCTTTCTTGCCGAGACGGCTGGCACGGCGGGAGTCAAGGACCTTTCGCCGACCACCCAACTAACCTGTAAGGGGAAACACGTCATGTCCTACGAGATCAAGACCATCGAAGGAATCGGCCCAGCGTTCGGCGCAAAGCTCGAGGCTGCGCAGATCAAGACGACCGACGACCTGCTCACGCGTGGAGCCACGCCGGCCGGACGTAAGGAGCTCGCCGAAGCGACGCAGATCAGCGAAAAGCAGCTTTTGAGCTGGGTCAATATGGCCGACCTGTTGCGCGTTCCCGGCGTTGGTAAGGAGTATTCCGAGCTGCTCCATGCCGCTGGCGTGGACACGATCAAGGAACTACGCCAGCGCCGCGCGGACAACCTGGCCTCGAAGATGGCCGAGGTCAATGCTGAAAAGAAGCTTGCGCGCGCCGTTCCGGCCGAAAAGACCGTCTCCGGCTGGATCGACGCTGCAAAGGGCATCGACCCCAAGATCAGCTACTGAAGATGCCGTCGAGAGCGGTGTTCCCACCGGCGGGAACACCGGCTCTCAGCTCGCCAGCAGAGAAGCGACCCGTGGCCGCCTCCCTCGCGGCAGCGGTATGGATCAACGATGCGATGCAGCCACTTGGACGCGGTTCCCGGGAGTTAGGCGCTCTTGCCTCATGAACCAGTCACCACGGACGAAGAACTTGTCGCGCAGGCCCATCGCGCGGCGGAGGGTGATGTGCGCGCTTTCGACCAGCTCGTCTTGCGCCACCAGCGTGGCGTGCTCGCGAACTGCCGTCATCTGTCCCGGTCGGCGGCGGACGCCGAGGACCTCGCGCAGGAGGTCTTCGTCAAAGCCTATTTCGCCCTCGCTCGTTTCGAAGGCCGCTCGAGCTTTCGCACCTGGATCAACCGCATCAAAATCAACCATTGCTTGAACCATCTGAAGAAAAAGGAGACGCGCATCTTCGTGGACATGGAAGATGAAAAGCTGGCGCGGGTACCCGGTCAGCAGGTCGAAGCCGAGGGTGAGCGGCTCGAGCAAGCACGTGATCAGCGCCGACTGATCCGCGAGGTGCTCGATGCCATGTCCGATACGCTACGTATTCCGCTGATCCTCCGCGACTACGACAAACTGTCTTATCAGGAGATCGCCGAGCAGCTCGAGCTCAAGCTCTCGGCCGTGAAAATGCGCATCAAACGAGCGAGAGAGACCTTCCGAGAGCTCTACGCGATCGCGGAGCGCGGCGGGGAGACAACCCCGTGACACGAGACAGCGATGAAGAGCGCACGACGCCCGACGAGGGCTCGAACAACGAACCGCCGCTGGCCGAGCTTGCGGCGCTCGAGATCGAGCCGAGTGACGCCTTTCTCGATGTCGTGCACCAGAAGATCGATCGCCGCATCGTCGCTTCGCACTTCCTCACGGTCGGATGGTCCGGCTTCGCGATCGTGTTCATGCAGTACCTCAAACTGATATTCCAGACGCTGTTTCCCGGCGCGGCCTCGGACGGGGACCGCCCATAGGAGTTCCACGGATGGACCAGGCACTCGCGCTCAAACAGCAGCTCGTCAATACCCTTCAGGACCTCGTCGCGACCGTGGTCGCGGGAGCACCAAAGGTCATCGCAGGCATCATCCTTATCATCGTCGCGCTCTTGGCGGCGAAGCTCGCCGAAAAGATCCTGCGCATCATCTTCCGGCGACTGCATGTTGAGACCCTGCTCGAGAAGATCGGGATCAAGGCGGCCCTGGCACGCATCGGCCTCGTGCAACCGGCGCACGAGTTCGTCCCTCGGGTCGTCTACTTTCTGCTCTTGTTCCTCTTCGCGCAGACGGCGGCGGACGCGCTCGGCCTTGAGCCCATCTCACAAGCCATCGGCTCCTTCTTTGCTTATCTGCCGAACCTCGTCTCCGCACTGGCGCTAATCCTGATTGGCAGCGTCGGTGGGCAATTCGCCGGCGGGGCGGTGACACGCGCAGCCAGGGAATCCGGTATCGACTTCGCGCCGGCCCTCGGTAGCATCGTATCGGCTCTTGTGCTGGCCATCTCAGCCATCATGGCCTTCGCACAGCTCAAGATCGACACGGACATCGTACGCATTGTCACCGCTTGTCTGCTGGCGGGCATCGCGCTGGCTTTCGGGCTGTCCTTCGGTCTCGGCAGTCGCGATGTCACGCGCAGCATCATCGCTGGCTTCTACGCGCGCAAGATCTTCCGTCTCGGCGATGAGCTCGAAGTGCGCGGTGAACGAGCAACGCTCTGTGCCATTACGCCCATTCAGGCCGTCCTAGAAAAGAACGGCCAAACCATCACCATTCCCAACAGCACCTTCATGGATGAAATCGTCAAGCAGTAGGGCGCTCCGAGGGACCACCTGCGGGCTTTCGGAGACGCGCCCGGAACAAGGGAGGTAAAAGGATGAGACACGCTGCACACAGTGTTGTCAGAG
>CAYSMT010000038.1:0-11409 GCA_964432135.1 uncultured Acidobacteriota bacterium | reverse complement strand
GGTGACAAAGGCCAACCATTTTCCATCGGGAGACCACTGCGGTGCGAGGGCATCGCGCAGGCCGAAGGTCAGTTGCCGGGTCTCGGGAGGTCCCTCGGGCGGCTTCCCCTCCGGGCCGACGATATTGAGATAAAGCTGCAGATGCTGCTCGCTATGAGCGAAATCCGTCTCAGAGGCGACGAATACGACCCGTTTGCCCTCGGGAGAAATCGCCGGGGACGAAGGTAGGCGCAGGCCGATGAGATCGGCAGGAATGATCCGGCGGGTACTTGAGGCTTCGTTCATTGTTCTTCCGGGATGACAGAGAGTTGTCAGGACGCGGGATTCTATCCCGGATCAAGGAGAGCGCACGCCGTCCGATGAGAATACGCGAGGCTTACTGTGCTTGCAGAAAACGCGCGCAGCGCGGGGACTTTCTTCTCGGTTTCGCTCGAAATGCTCGAGCCAGGTCGGATTGTGCCCTGTGATCTCTGGCTGCAGCACCGTGGGGGCGACGCGCTGCTCTATCGCTCCCGGGACCTTCCACTTGAGGAAGCTCATATCGAGCGTCTTCGCGAAAGCGGCGTCACCTCGATACTTGTCGCCTTCACCGACGCCGACCGTTGGGCGGAGGATCTCGGCCAGCGTCTGCGAGGCGCGCTCACCGACGGCTCGCGCCCGCTGAGCGAGCGCGTCGAGACGATCATGAAAAGCTCTCGGGCGACGATGCGCGATATCTTCGCGGACCCGACGGCTCCCGGCGTCAAGGCTCGGGTGGGCCACCTCGCTGACACCTTCAGCGAGCTGATGCACCTGCCCGACGCCCTCGTAACGACGGTCCGCTTGATGGAGCATGATTACTACACTTACACCCACAGCGTGCACGTTGCGCTATACAGCCTCGCCCTCGCGCGCGCTGCAGGCCTGTCCGACCCAGCTTATCTCTCGAGCCTCGGCCGCGGCTGCCTGATGCATGACATCGGCAAGGTGGGTCTACCGGCCGCACTCCTGAACAAGACGAGCCCCCTGACAAAACGGGAATTCGATAGGATCAAAACGCACCCGATGCGCGGCACGAAGGTGTTCGACGACGCTGGATGGTCGGATTCGCTGGCCCGCGACATCGTACTCAGTCATCACGAACGTCTTGACGGCAGCGGCTACCCTCGTGGGATTCACGGTGAGTTCGTCACTGTCAGCGTCCGCATCGCTGCGATCTGCGACGCCTACGATGCGATGACCACGGACCGCTCCTATGCGAAGGCGATGCCTGCCGCTGATGCTCTGCGAATTATCGCGACTAAGGGTCGGTATGCCTACGACACGGTCCTCGTCAAAACCTTCATCGCCTCACTTCTCGATCCACTGGAGACCTGACAGGCATGTTCAGCATCTTCCGCCGCAAGGCGACAGCTAAGACCAAGACGCCGAGCTTCAAGGATCCCTCCGAGGCGCTTGCCGCCGGAGATCTCGATAGCGCAATCACTTTGTATCGGCGCCTCGCGAAACGTCAGCCGCGCAGGGCTGCGACCTGGCACAAGAAGGCCGCAGAGATCCTCCAGCGCGCCGATCGCCCCGACGAAGCCATCGAGGAGTTTCTGGCCTCGGCGCATCATTTTGAACGAGAAGGGCTAACGCTCAAGGCTATCGCTATCTATAAGGCCATCCTGCGCCTCGACCCGGGGAACTCCCGTGTTGGCGAGTTGCTTGGTGAGCTCTCGCGCGACGGCTTCGAGACACTCACCGGGCCCGAAGCCTCGGGGCAGATGACAATCCGCACACGCCTGCGCAAATACGCGCCTCTATTTTCGGAATTCGACAAGGAAACCCTCGCAGCCGTGGTCGATGTGATGCAAACCCACCACTTTGAGACGGGCCAAATCGTCTTTGAACAAGGGGACTCCGGAGATTCGTTATTCATCATCGCCGAGGGAGAGATCGCGCTGACCACGACGGACGCCGATGGCCAGGCCGTGGAACTCGAAAGACTCACTGACAATGAGTGCTTTGGCGAGCTCTCCGCGCTCTCCCGCGTCCCCCGCAATATGACGGCCATCACGACCCGTCCAAGCGAGGTGCTCGAACTGGCCCGCGACTACCTCGAAGCCGTCGCGATCACACACCCCCAGATTTGGTCCGTTCTTGAAAGCTACCAGCAGCGACGTCTCATTCCCGCAGGAAGCTCCTAGCTCTGTCAAAATCAAGGCATGGGAATCATCGGAGCGCTTTCCCGCTGGCGCCACCAGCGCCGCTTGAGATCTCAGGCGCGGCGTGAAATCGACCGCCTCTTTGCGGGTCCCCCGTCGCTGCTCACGCAGGCGCGACTCTCCCGACATCATCGCCATCGTATTCACCTGCTCGAATGTGATGCTCGTGACGAGGGGGAGATCGAGCGTCTGCTGCTCGGCATCATTCGCCACCCACGAAGCCATCCCCTCGCGCCACGCGGGGACGAGGTGCTCGAGCTGATCGAGTACTTCCCGCGGGAAGGCCGCCTGAAAAACATCGGTGGCGCGAATCTAACGCGATGTAAGAAGTCAGTCGACTTCCTCGGGCGGTTCCACGTCGAAAGGATCGCTTCGCCGCCAGGTGAGACGCATGATGACGATGAGGATCAGCGCTAACGCACCTCCCAGCGCGGCCCAGACAGGCCAACGGGGTGCGGGCACCGCCCGGAGCTGCGTGTCAGCCTGGCCAACGACCTGGAAGCCAGGAAGTGTCCTCTGGGGCAGCGCGGCGCGGGCAGCCGCAACAGCGGCGACCTTACTCAACCCACGGTGCAGTGCCTCGTAGTAACGCGGCCAAAACTCATCAGCAGCGGCAGGTAGGAGAGCCCTTAAAGGAACAACGGCGGCGCGAGCGCCTCCCTCCACGGCCGAGAAACCGGCTCGAGCCCTTGAGGCAGGCGCCACGGACCATCCAGAAGGCGGAGAGAGAACCAGCAAGTCGCACTCGAGATCCGCCCGGAAGACATCTTTGAACGAGAAGACACCTTCCACGCGGCCTGGCCCACGGGGTGGTAACGCGAAGAGGGCGCCCCCTACGGCGCGTCCGGCCGCCTCGAGCGGGAGGGCCATGTGCAGGATCGAGGGCGGAGATCGTCGATAACTTCCAGCAATTTCAGGCAGATCACCCGCACCAACCTCGAGAAGAGTGAAAGGATCGAAAAAGGTGCCAAATCCGGGAAGCGGCGCTCGACTCAGCAGGGCATTGCGCCCGCGCGGTATCACAGCGAGAAGGCCTGAGCCCCGACTCCGGTCGCGCAGGCTCGCTCCACTCGGATCGACGACGCTTTCGAGGGAGGCGACGATCGAAAGTGCGTAAGTCGTACCGAGCGGCCTGCCCTCGGCGCTCTCGATCTCTGCCCAGGGCATGCCGGCCAAGAAGGCATCCGGGCAGATCATCAAGCCAGCATTCGCGGTATAGCCGTCCAACAGCACCCCAAAATACTCCCTTCGAAGCAAGGACGACGAAGCGATCGACCGATCCTTCTGTTGCGCCTCGACGAAACGCCGGAAGAGCTCATCGCCGGCAGCAAGCTCCACGACGCGCACACCGCCTGGATCGACGAGCCAAGCGTAGCTCTTTGTCTCGCCTATAAGGTAGTAGATCAAACCCGAGTTGCGAGCGGCAAGTTGCCGACGCACACGCGCCGCATCCGGACGGAGATCATCGCCGAGAACTCGACCCTCGAAGAGAGCGTGCATTTCGGCCGCCAGGGTCAAAAGCCCGCTCGCCCGGGCACCACCTAGTCCGGGAGCGATGTCCCCTTGGACGAGCGCAAATTGCATCGCACGGCGGGCGAAGGAGGGGTCAGCATAGACACGCCAGCGCCCTTCGACGAACTCCCCCGGCCATGCTTCGAGCGCATCGATGGCGTATCTCTGGGCCAGCCGCCTTCGACCCTCCCAGCGGGCGAGTTCAGCCCGATCGAACGCGATCGACGCCAGGAGTGCGGTAAGACCTTCGCGACGAGCCAAGGCCACGGCCTCAGTGAGCTCGGTTGATGCAGCAACCGCATCACCTTCCCCGCGCAGAAGACGCGAACTCGCGAGGCGCGAGAGGATTTCGAGCTCGGGGTCGTTCCGGCTGCGCCCCGCCCGGCGCAGCTCTCGCTTTGCCTCTATCTGTCGCTCGAGAATAGTCAACGCGATGACGCGAAGGTAGCGATGGGTGCGGCGTGCACGAGCTGTTGTTGCGAGCGCGTCGAGACGCGTAAGGAAAGCCAACGCAAGCGATGCCGCTTCAGGACGACCTGAACGCGTCGCAACCCAAGCCGCCCTCCACCCGGCCTCTCGACGCTGAGCTAGTGGCAACGCTGGGTCGTCGAGCGCGGCACCGCAAGCATCGACTAAAGCGTCACGAGCGCTGGGCAGAAGGCCGCGCAACGCGTCAGCCGCCGCGCTGCACATGGCTGCGGCGTGGCGAAGACGTGGCAGTCCCTCACTGGCGCCTGTCGCCATGCGACACCAGGTCGCGGCCGAGTCCGCATCGCCTGCTCGTAACAGCGTCTGTCCCGCAGCGAGGGTCAGACGTGGATCCAGCGAGCGAGCGAGTACTTCTTTCGAGCCGGCGAATCCCGGAGGCTCATGAGGGGAAGACGCTGCACGAGCATCCCGAGCATGGGCAAGCACCGCAAGAGCGCGCGCCGGCTCAGCGCAGATCGTCCAAGTCCGCGCCTCAAGCACGACGGCCTCGATCGCCGTGGGGGGAGAACGACCAGGCTTGTCGAGCAGTTCCACGGCATCCGCACAACGCCGGGACTGCGCCAGATCAAGTGCTCGAGCAATGGGACCCAGGGCCCTGCCTTCGGCTCCCAGGCCAACAAGGACGACCCTCCCGTCGCGATCGACGCCGCTGTCGAGCCACACGCGAAACAGCGACGCAACGAGATCAGGAGCGTCGCCCTCACCCCCATGAGTCAGGAACGAAATGACGGTCTCTTGGACACCGGCCCTGTCCCCACGAATCTGCTGTTGCAGTGCCCTGGCGAGAACAGATGCCCGCTCCACACCGGGCACAGCGTCGCGAAACGCCTGGCCCGGGATAGTCCTCACGACACCCGTGCGCGCCACCTCCGCCGCGACAAGGCGCTCAACTACGAGCTCTGGAACCGCCTCCGGACTTTGCCCGCGAGCAAGAGCGAGCGATGCGAAAACCACTCCCACGAGCATGCAGGAAACTCGACCCAGAACGCCTTGGTGATCTTTCCTTTGGCACCGGATAGCCACGGTCCTTATTCCTCTCCGATTTCCCAGCGCAATCCTCTCACAAAGGCTAAAGATATCGCAGGCCTGCGCCACGGGGGCCGGATAAGCTGGACACAGCGCCCATCTCTCGCTGACGCTGGCGGGCCTTTCGTGGGGGCCAGAAAGACCCTCTCAGGCAAAGTCTCAGGGAATATGTGATGATGATCGCTTGCCACCGGGCGACGCCTGCCCGGCAAGGAGACAATAAGAATGAAACGACTGCTGTTGATCTCGATCTCGATCCTCGCCCTTCTCGCCCTGTCAGCTTGCTCCGCCCCGGCCACCGATGAGGTCGCGAGCAACGCGCCAGCAGCGACGGTCGAGAAGGTCGCTGAAGGCCACGAATGCGAAGCCTGTGCGAAGGGCGAAGCCGGCGAGACCGTGTGGTGTGAGAAGTGTGGCGCCGGCTTCGTCAAGGGCGTTAAGGTCGCCTGCAAGGATTGCTACGCCGCGGCGACGGCGGAAAAGGCGGGCTGGTGTGAACACTGCAAGGTCGGCTACGTCAAGGGCGAAAAAACGAATTGTAAGGGCTGCGTCGAAGCGGCCATCACAGGAGGCGAGTGCGAAGCCTGCCAAAAAAAGAAGGCCGCGCACGAAGCCTAGACCTGTATGAAGAAGTGAAGAGTCCCCAACGAGTGGGCAACCTCCTCGCCCGCTCAAAAAGGTGCCAGTCGCCATAGGAGAAAGGTGGCTGGCATTTTTCCTCCCGTGATTCAGGAGCTACCGAGCACGTTGAGATCGCCACGGTAACGTGAGCGCACTGCAATGAAGTCCTTGTGTTCGAGGTTGAACTCCTGACTGATGCGACGGATCTCGTTGTCCTCCGCGAGAGAGATGCCGTCCTCCGCCGCGGAGACGGCGAATAGGCAATCGAGCAGGGCGAGCTTCTGCTCTCGGCTCGAGATCTCGTTGAACTCTCGAGCGACGACAAAGTTCTCCGTCGAGCCGAAGAGGCTGTTCTGCGTCTTGGCGATCTGCACAGCGATGACGGCCTGCTCCTCGCTGAGGCCGCCACGCGTCACGACGAGACGCTCCATCTCGCGCGTCTCCTCTTCCGAGATCACGTTGTCAGCGTTGGCGACCCGCCCGAGCAAATAGGCGAAACAAGCGACGAAGCGCGCCCGCGGGGCATCGAGACGGTCAAGCGCTCGGGCAATCTTGCGCACAGATTCGGTGTCCGTCGCCTCCGCGCGAGGTTCAGCGTCGCTGGAAAGCCCGAAGAATTTTAAGATCGACATCGCTTCTCCTCGCTGCGTCGTGACCACCAGGCCACGTCATCGCAATACGCCAAACGCTTGGCCATCGTGCTCCGCGATGGCTCCAGCCGTAGGTGGGGCTAGCCCCTTCGGTAAGCCTATACGAGCCACCCTGCCTGCTCAGAGGGAATCCACCAGATAATAGGCGACCGTCCCGGGGGCGCCACTGAGACCATCGACATCGACTCCGCGAGTCTGGGTCGGCCGAGCAATCTCGGAGAAACCTCCCTGTGCCGTGCTAGAGCGTGTAACGCGATAGCCGTGCACAGGATCCTTTCCACCGGAAACAGAGGGCGGATTCCAACTGAGCTCGACATGACCGCCGGAGAGCGCACGTAGACGCAGCGAGCTTCCCACCGGATCGGCTCCCCCATCGGGAGGGATCGTCCATGGCTGGCAATCGAGACGAATCCCAGTTACGACAAGGTCGTCCAACCCTCCCTCAACGGTGTCATCCCCCCCGGCATCTTCCACACTAAAGCGCAGGCGCAACGAGCGGCCCAGTACGAGCAAGTCCGAGAGCACGACGCGCCGCCGACGCCAAAGATTGTCCGGCGCACTGAGCTCTTCGACGAGAGTCCATTCCTGACCGTCGTTGGAAGCCTCGACAAAATAGCGATCCTCTCCGAGAGCGTCAGAAGCAAAGAACCAGCGGTAGTAGACAAGTTCGACTTCATCGTAGCCCGTCCCGTCAAAAGACGGAGAGACGAGGCGGGTCGTCCCGTGATCGACATCCGCCGCATCCGGATCGGTCGGACCATTTCCCGTCACCCACGCAATGACGCCCGGTGGCGCCGTATGATCCTCGGCGGGATTGGCGGGTTCGTTTCCTGCGCTCGTCCCGGTCGGGAGCTCTCGCACCCACTCGCCCGCCGTGGCGTCACCGGCGGTGGAAAAACTTGCGCTGCTTTCGAAATCGGTCTCGAGCAAGCTCGTGCGGATCTCAGTCCCCACACCAAGGAAAAGCCCCTCGACCCGCGCCTGCCCACCCTGGCGAATCTCGAGCTCGAGCCGTGCCGTCCTGCCGCAGCTCCCCTTGGGAAGCTCAACAGAAAGATGAGGCGCGGAGGTCTCGGCCGTCCCACCCGCCGGCAAGGTCGCAATGACGGCGAAGCCATCTCGGACAATGGCCTGCTCGCGCGCGCGCAGGATGAGCTCGACCCCCTCGAGAGTCTGGCCGGAAGTATTCTCGAGCACGATGCGCAAGCGATCGATCTCACCCTCGTCGGCCGCCCTATCTCCATCGCCGCGAGGCGGATTCGGATCGATGAGTTCGGCGACAACGATGCGGATCGGGGGTCCAAGATGATCGATCGCCGCCCGGGCGTCGGGTAGACCCGCACCAAAACGTAGATCGCGACCTGGAGGCCCCATGTCGCGGCAGCTTTCCAATAGGGCCCTGGTGAGCTCCGCAGGGGTCGCCCTCGGCACAGCCTGAAGCATCAAGGCGAGGATGCTCGCCACGCGTGGTGCCGCCGCCGAGGTACCACCGAAACTTCTGTAGCCTCCGCCCAACGCCGCCGACAGCGACGCATCCCCGGGCGCAACGAGATCCGGTTTGCCGAGCCCTGGCGAGCTGTCCCAGGTCGGGTAGTCTTGGTACTCTGGCGGCATCGTGAAGGCGTAGGCCGGATCGCGATGAGCGACGATGTCGGTCCATTCAGACGGCCCATATGGGGAGCTCGAAACGATCTTTAAGGAACGCGCATCCACGTTGCCCACGCCAAGCGTGCTCGAGAGACCGTTTTGGGGCTGCTGCTCGGGATGGTGCCAAGGAGGCGGGCATAACGCGGGCGCTGCGATGTTGTAGGGAATGGGCTCACTGGCCTGCTGCTCGCCTGTGTTGCCGGCGCTGTTGACATGGACCACACCGGCGGCCAGCTCGGCATCGGCTTGACGCCTCCAGGACGCGTAGTCCGTTCCGAACGACCACTTCCACGAAGTCGATTGACTGACGATACGCGCCCCGTTGTCGATAGCGTACTGGCTCGCTTCCCAGAGTGCGGCCTGGGTCGTTCCCCGTCGCAAAACCATCAACCGGACATCTGGCGCACCGCCCGTTTGTTTGCCCGACGCGCCATTGCCCGCGAGCAGACCGGCCGCACTCGTCCCGTGACCCGAGCTGTCGGAGGGATTGTTGTCGTTCGAGGCGAAATCCCAGCCGTGGATGTCATCCACATAGCCGTTGCCGTCGTCGTCGATGCCGTTGTCGGGAATCTCTCCTGTGTTGGTCCAGATCTGCTGCGCGAGGTCCGGGTGGCTCATGTCAACACCAGTGTCGATCAGAGCAACGACGATACCTCGCCCTGTCATACCTCGTTCCCACGCTTCCGGGATGCGCAAGCTCACCAACGGCGCCTGCGGCGGGGCAGAACGATTGGGGCCCCCACTGGCGTCGTCGATCTCGGCCGCACTCCTCGGTGAATCATCGAACACATGTGCAACTCCACTCAGACGAGCCACCTCGTCCCAGGAGGAGGCTGAAGCCCAGGCGCAGACGACACCCGGACCCCACAGGACGCGCAGTTCTTGTGCGCCACGACGCGCCAACAATTGCACAACGGGGCGAGCCCGTAGCGCCGTGTCGCGACGCAACGCCGCGACGAGACGCGCGACCCGCTGGCGCGCCGGTCGGCCTTGCCAGCGACGCACAAGCTGCATTGGCGACGCTCCTCCCTCGAAGCGGACACAGCGATGATACAGAGCAGGTTCTTGGGCGGAGGCAAGCGCAGCCGCGAGGAGCACGGTCAAAACGACGACAGTTGCGGAGCCGAAAGATCTCAAGGCGCCATCTCCATGGAAAGCAGCCTCGGCATGAGGTCGCCCGGAGAAAAAAGTTACCGGCGCAGAAGCCGTTTCGCATCTCTGTTTTTGACGCATATTCAAGATAAACATTGCCAGCACAACTAGTTAGCCGCTCTTGGCCCGTGCGCCCTGGTGCCGAAGCGTTCGCGACAGTCCGGAAAGGTGTTTTCTCGAGCTTCCCACTCCGACGAATCAGGCGTAGACTTCGGCCTGAGGAGTGGCGGCTCAAGCTGGGGGACGGGGGTTCCAGCCGGCGGGTCAGACCACACAAGCCAGTACGAGGGAGGGTGGATGTCGGAGTCCACCGGGGGCTATATCGTCCGGACGCGCGGTCTCGTCGCATCCTATCTCGAGGACGCTCGCCGAATACACAGCTTGCGTCCTCGACCTGCTGAGGTGCCGTCGATCCCGGCATGCGCAGACGCAAGTCCCGCGTTCGCGAAACCCTCTCGTAACCGAGTACGTCAACTCGTCGAGCCCCATCTCTTCTACGTTGTGCAGCTTGCGGGCGAGTACTGCTCGCGGGACAGCAGCTTTGAGGACGTTCTCGCCGAGGGCAACATGGGCCTCGTCGAGGCGGCGCATCGCTTCGACCCTGAGCACGGCGTCAAGTTTCTCACCTACGCCTCGTGGTGGATCCGAAAGCGTATCCTCGAGTTCCTGGTGCGGGAGGGCCAGTCGGTCCGACTGACTCGCTATGCGCGCGAGCGACGACGCGAGCTACGCGCAGTCCAGAACAAACTCCGCCAGCGCCTCGGCAGAGAAGCAAGCACCGAGGAACTCGCCCAGGCGAGTGGCCTTGACCACGCAACAGTCATCGACCGCAGCCGACGCGCTCCCATCGTCGTCTCGCTTGAGCAGAGCAGCGCACCGGGGCAGGACTTGACGATCAAGGATTTGCTCCAAATCGAAGATCGACCAAGTCCCGAAGATCTCGTCGTTCGGCAGGCTTTGAAGAAGCTCGTTCGCAGCGAGATCGCCCGCCTTCGCCCAAGAGAGCGCATGATCGTCAAGAGCCGCTTCGGACTCGATGGCGAGGAGCCAAAAACCTTCCAGGAGCTCGGCGACGACCTTGGCCTAAGCCGTGAGCGCACGCGACAAATCGAGAGAGAAGCCCTCGAACGTCTGCGTCGGCGACTCCACCGGAAGTGTTGCCCATGATCTCGCACTCATCGCTCACCGCCCCCGCGGGGTCACCCCGCTAAGTTATCGGAGGGATGCGAGCCGCGAACGCGACCCGTGCGGATTATCCCCATCGGCCTCGCCCTTTCTCGGTACACTTGACCTGTGACTTCCTTCATCTACCAAGAACTCGTCGAAGGCGCGGTCTTCCTACTCGGGCTGTGGCTCGTAGCCCGAGGGGGTGAACTCAGTCGACACGGTCGAGGCGCCCGCTGGCTGACCCTGCTCATTGGTGGCTTCTTCTTATTGGCCCTGCTTCAGGGGGCCATGCAATGGGGGGCGCGGTGAACAGAGGCTCTTCGACCGCGCTCCTAACGCAGCGACAAAGGTGATGGGCGGGCTCGACCTGGCTGTCGTCGCAGCCTACTTCGTGGCAATCATCGCTTTCGGAGCCTACGCCGCGCGTCACTCCCGCGGCCTGCAAGACTTCTTTCTCGGCGGCCAACGATTCGCCTGGTGGTTCGTCGCCTTCTCCTGCGTGGCGACCGTTGTCGGCTCGTACTCCTTCGTAAAATACTCCGCTGCAGGATTCCGCTACGGCCTGTCCTCCTCCCAGACCTATCTCAACGACTGGATGCTCATGCCCCTTTGGATGTTCGGATGGCTGCCTATCCTCTATTATGGGCGCATAACCTCGATCCCCGAGTATTTCGAAAAGCGCTTCAGCGCCCTTGCCAGGGTTTTAGTGACCGCCGTGGTCCTGGTCTATCTCATTGGGTACATCGGAATCAATCTCTACACGCTCGGCGTGGCCCTGGAGGCGCTGCTCGGCATGGACTACTTCACGGCCGCCGTGCTCGTGGCAGTTGTCTGCGGAATTTACGTAACAGCAGGGGGACAGACGGCAGTGATCATGACGGACCTCCTCCAGGGGGTTTTGCTTTTGATCGCTGGTCTGGCCCTCTTTCTCATGGGCATTTACTTCATGGGAGGCTTCT
>CAYSMT010000037.1:0-11503 GCA_964432135.1 uncultured Acidobacteriota bacterium | reverse complement strand
AAGACATCCCTCCACCACACACACCGCGCAACAAGGCCCATGCGCCTTTGGAGAAGCCTGTCCCGCCCAGCCAATGCGCCCGGAGCGCCCTCCGGCTGGGCGCGAAGCGCCTAACCCTGCGCCCGGCGGAAGGCCGCCTCGAAGCCCCCCATCGAGCGTTCGATGGTCTCCCTCGGCACGGTCAGTGTCACCCGCAGGTATCCCTTTCTCCCGAAGCCGCTTCCGGGCACCGTGAGAACGCCTTCCTCTTTGAGCATGCCCGTAAACGCCACGTCGTCCTCAATCGGCGTCTTGGGAAAGAGGTAGAACGCGCCACCCGGACGGACAACCTCGTAACCTATGCTCTGCAACCCTTCGTAGAACAGGTCCCGCTTGTCCTGATAGGGCCCGATGTCGATCGTCTCTCCACCGACCTCCGCAACAACCCGCTGCCAGAGCGCCGGTGCGTTGACGAAGCCGAGCGTTCGCAACGTGAACGCACAGGCATCAAAGAGTTCCGCCGCCTCCGGTATTTTTGGCGAAATCGCGAGATACCCGACGCGCTCTCCTGGAATCGCAAGCGCCTTCGACCACGAGGTTGCGATGATCGTGCGCTCGATGCACAGCGGTAGCTCCGGCGCCTTCACGCCGTCGTAGGTCAGCGCCTTATAGGGCTCGTCGGAGATCACCGTTACCGGCCGATCGAGCCGCGCAAGCATCTGCCCGAGACGCCGCAGATCTGCCTCTGGGTAGATGACTCCCGTCGGGTTATTTGGAGAGTTGATCAAGATCGCTTTAGTGCGAGGGCTGATCGCTGCCGCGATGCGCTCAATGTCGAGCTGGAAAGCAGCGTCCGTATCCACGAGCACCATCCGCCCCCCATGATTGCTCACATAGAAGCCGTACTCGACGAAGTAGGGCGCCAGGACGATGACCTCATCTCCCGGATCGAGCAACGCCTTGAGCACCGTGTTGAGCGCTCCGCCGGCGCCGACAGTCATCAACACATGCTTTTCGCCGTATCCCAGCCCCGTCGCCTCCGCCAAGCGACGCGCGACGGCGGAGCGCGCCTCGGGATAGCCCGCATTAGGCATGTAGGCATGCATGCCCTTCTCCGTGGAGCGCACGAGGCGCTGCAGAGTCTCGACCAGCACGGGCGGCGGCTCGACCTCCGGATTGCCAAGGGTGAAATCGAAGACGCGTTCGGCGCCACGTTCAGCTTTGAGCCGCGCTCCCTCCTCGAACATCTTCCGGATCCACGACGCACGTTGAATTCTTTCACTGACAGCACGGGACACACTGGACATCGTCGCTGCTCTCCTCTCTCTCACGCGGGATGTGGCGCACCAGGGCCTGTACCCGTGCGCCGCCGCGCTCACCGATGGGATCCGGGCGCGGCCACGACGGAGACTTCAGTCCCCTTCGCGCCGGCCGATACGCGGAGTATGAGTGTCTCACCTGAGTCTGCAAGGGCCCGTGTGCGCCTCGCCGAGGCGCTGCACTTTAGCGAGATTGGCGAGGGCGTCAGCGTGCTCCTGCTCCACCCGGCGCTGAATTCCTCGGAGCTCTTCCTCGACCAGCGTCACGGCGGGGTCGCGAGTTGGATCGCCGCCCGCGGCTGCCGAGTTCTCTGCGCCGACCTACCGGGGCACGGCCGCTCGCAGAACCTCAACGCTTTCGAAGCGGACTACCTCGAGCTATGTGCCGCCGGCGTCTTGGCAACCCTCGACCAGGAGCGCCTGCGCCGAGTCGCCATCGTCGGCGTCGGCGTCGGCGCCCAGGTAGCCCTGCACTTCACGGTGGCCCATCCGCGGCGTGTTTCTTGCCTGGTCGCGGACTCGATCCCCGGCTCGAGCGCTCTGGTCTCTCCTGAACCGTGGACGGGCCTGGCCCCGCTCGGTCCAGAGGGTGAGCGCCAGCTATCCCGATGGCGGGACTTCTCCTCGACAGCCCATTGGCGAGCACAGTTCACGGCGCTCGGCCGGAAGCTGACCCGACCGAGTCTCATCATCACCTGCGGCGATGGGGAGCCCTCCGAAGTGGCCGGCCTCTACGAGCTCAGCCGCGAAAAACCTCAACTGCACCTCGCGTTGTTGCCCGGCGACGCACCACCGGCCTGTCTTCGAGCGCCCGGCTTCTTCCTCAAAGAAGTCGAGGCCTTCCTCGCGGCCTTCGCCTGAGCGAGAAAAAGGGACCCGCCACCTCAGGCGCTCAATTGTGGCCCTTCAAGCAGGCCGGACAAAGCCCTCCCGCCTCGAGGCGATAGAACTCGATCTGATGCCCGGTCGCTTGAGCAAGGCGGTCGAGGCAAGCAGCCATGATCTCCCCTGAGGGCTCGGCAACCTTCCCACAACGCGTGCAGATGACGTGGGCATGCTGCCCTCCCGAGCGCACCTCGTAGTAGTGCCGATCGCCACGCAGGTGAAGCAGGTCGAGCTCATCGACGAGATGTAGATCCTTGAGAAGCCCAAGTGTGCGATAAACCGTGGCGCGGTGGACGCTATCATCGAGCGCCTTCGCCCGCTCTGTTATCTCCTCGACATCCAGGTGATCTTCGGCATCCTCGAGAACACGCACGATCGCACGACGAGGCGAGGTGATGCGGATACCTCGAGCACGCATCCTGTCGATCAGTACGGAACCCTGCGACGCGTCGCGTTGCGCCATGAGAGGCCTCCCCTTGCTTTCCAGCCGCTGCCGGCGAACAATCCGGCGTAGCGATGCCCCTCATTCTACCCCGGCCCCGCGCGAGGAAAGGTCCCGTATGAACAAGGTCCTCATCGAGCAGATCATCGAAGAGCACACCTTCCTGGCCCGCACCTTTTTCAGCCGCAGCGCGGAAGACATCGTCAAGGTTGCCCAGCGCCTCGCGCGATGCTTACGAGGAGGAGGAAGGATTCTCCTCGCCGGCAACGGGGGCTCGGCCGCGGATGCCCAGCACATCGCTGCCGAGCTGACCTGCCGCTTTCAACGCGAACGGCCCGCACTGGCCGCGATTGCGCTGAACTGCGACACCTGCGCCTTGACCGCCATCGCCAACGATCTCGGCGCGAAGTACATCTTCTCCCGCCAGCTCGAAGCGCTCGCACGCAAAGGCGACGTCTTCGTTGCCATCACGACCTCGGGCGAGTCCGAGAATATTCTCGAGGCGCTGCGCAGCGCCCGCGAGCGCAAGATCGAAACCGTCGGCCTGCTTGGACGCGAGGGCGGCGCCGCGCGGGAGTATGTCGACTTTCCCCTCGTCGTCGGCGCCCAAAAAACGGCCCGCATCCAGGAGATTCACAGCATCATCGGCCACATCCTCTGCGAAGCCGTCGAGGATGAGCTCTTCGGTGGCTAGAGCCCACACCACCAAGCCGCCCCCAACTATCCCCTCGGGCGCCAGAACCCTTGCCGTGAACTCGCTTCGCACTCCCCATGCGGGTGCTGTGAGTTCGCCAGCGACAAGCTGTCTCCTGCAATGAACGATCTGCTCCGCGCAACAGATCTCTACCTGCTGGCCGAATGCCCCCACCGCATTCACCTCGAGCACCGCGCAGGCCAGACCCAAGCCGCAGCACCCACTCCTGGCCAGCAACTGCTCTTTGCGCACGGCCTGCGTTTCGAGGCCGAGATCTCCGCCGAGCTCGGCTGGCCCCGCCCGGACGCAGCCCATCTCGACGAAACGTCGGAACACCGGCATGAGCTCGAGGCCGCTGCCGAGGCCACCCTCGCGTTGATGAAGCAGGGCGTCCCCGGCATCTGCCAGGGAGTCCTCCGCACGGGCCGCTTCCTCGCGATCCCCGACCTGCTCGAGCGCGTCCCCGGCGCGTCCCGTCTCGGCACCTTCCACTATCGACCTGGTGACATCAAGACGGCCCTCGAGGCGCGCGCGGACCACGCGCTACAGGTCGCCTTCGCGGCTCACCTGCTCGAAGACATTCAGGGAACTCGACCCGCGAGCGCTTTCCTGATCCTCGGTGATCGACGCCGCGAAAACTTGGCGTTGGACGAGCTCACACCTCTCTTGCATGCCGCCGTCACCCAGGTTGAGCACATCCTCGACGGGCGCGAGCAGACCACGCCCTTTCTCTGTCGCGCCTGCGAAAGCTGCCCCTGGCGCATCCACTGTACGGAGGAGCTCGAGGCCCGAAGCGACCTGTCCCTTGTCGACGGCATGACGCCAACCCGTCGCCGCGTGCTCGCACGCGAGGGCATCACGAGGATCGAGGAGCTAGCCGCGGTGCAACCCGCCGCGTGGCGCCGCGCCGGCCACCCACCGATGTCCCTCGATCAGCTCGTACCCCAGGCCCACGCGCTGCTCGAGGGAAAGATCATCGCGCCCCAACGCCCCTTCGAGATCCCCGATGGCTCCAACGAAGCGTTGCTCGTCCACGCCGAGCGCGACCCCCTGGCCCGCGGCGCCGTCAGCCTGCTCGCCTGCTCCGACCCTGGGGGCACCCGGGTCGACATCCTTCTCGATGACGCCTCCCGCCGCCGGGCGATGCAGGCCCTGCTCGCGCGTGTCCGGCAGGGCACGGGGCCCGTGCTTCACTTCGGCGGCGCCGTGGCCCGCACGCTCGGCTTGCTCGGCGAAGCAGCAGAGATCTCTCCCCGGGACCAAGCGCTGCTCGACGCGCGCCTGTGGAACCTGCTGCTTACGCTACGCCGCAGCCTAGCTTACCTCCCTGTGCGAGGCTACACCCTCGACGAAGTGATCCGCGCGATCGTTCTCGATACGCCCGCTAGGACGTTCCAGGCTTCCTCGCGCAACCTCACGGCCATCGCCCCACCCGACACCGTCCCCGGCCCCGCCCACCACCTCGCAGACAACGCCCCACCCGGCACCGAAGCGCTCTTCGTCATCCTCGAGAGACTGCGGGCAGAGCCCGCTGGTCCCGCCCGCGCCCAAGTCGAGGCCGAAGGCCGCCGGCGTCTCGCGCAACTCGCGCAACTCCTTTCTTGGATCACCTCCCACCCTACGCGCGCACCTCGGAGAGCCCTGTGAAACAACGAGACGCCAGCACAGCGCGCACGACCCCGCAATGCCCGGCATCATGCAGGATCCCGAAGCCGCGATCGGGCCTCGCCACCGCCACCCCAAGACGTCATCGAGCACCTGCCGTAGCCAAGATCGCACGCAAAGCAGCCACGAAGGCCACAAGGGGGCCCGCATGAGCGCGCCTCGCCCCTTGCACGACCGTCTGCTGCGCTTCCTCTATCGCGAGCGAGCGGCAGGAGCCTGCGACATCGAAGAGATCTGGGCGACGCCTCTCTCGACCCGCGTCGCGGCAGGTGATGCCTTGCCCGACCTGCGCTTCGGCGAGTTCCTCGACGGCGGCCCGCGCTTCACCCTCCGCTTCAGCGAGAACCGCTCTCGTTTCCGCCCCGGTGACACGCTACGCCTCGGCCGTGGAGAGGACGCAGCCCGCGAGGTTGAAGTCAGCTTCCTCGACGAGGACCGCGCCCAGGGGTGGCTGCTGCTCGAGGCGAGCTGGGGCACGGATCGGCGCCGGCTCCAAAAGCTCCTCTCCTCCGCAGGTGAGCTCGTGCTCGACCGCAGCGTTTTCGACCTGAGCGAACGCGTTGCCACAGCCCTCTCGCGTGCGCTGGCGGGTGAATCGCCCCATCAGCGCCGCGTACGTGCACTGCTCGAAGCGCCCGAGCTCTCCGTACCCGATCCTCGGCGGACAAGCGTATCGACGCACCACCCGGCCTCACATCCCTGCGACAGCACGCCTCCGGCGCAGCCCTCCACCCCGCAATCAGCACCGCTTCCCGACGAAAGCTCGCTCCACTCGCATCACTCCCAGCCCACCTCCGCGTTCCCGCCCACCCTCGACCCCGATGAGGCCGACCAGGCCATCGCCTCCCTCGAACGGCTCGCTGAGCACGGCCTCCAGCTCAATCCTTCCCAACGCGAGGCCTACCTCGCGACCTGGGCGTCACGCTCGCTTCAGCTCGTGCAGGGCCCGCCCGGCACAGGCAAAACCTGGCTACTGGCGCTCGTCGCGGCGGCGCTCGCCTGGCGCGGAGCACGGCTGCTCATCACCGCCTTCACCCACCGTGCCGTCGACAACGCACTGCTCGATATCGCCCGCCTCATCGAGGCCTTCAACGCCCCACTCGACCTGGCCCGCATCAACCCGCGCCGAAACGAGCGTTGGACCCTCGAGGCCGCAGGCATCCGCCTCATCGCCGGCCCCCGGCGGCTCGGCGCTCCTTCCCGAGGCCGCGGGCAGATCGTCGGCGCGACGGTCATCTCGGCCCTCGCCCTTGCGGAGGCCTCCTTCGACCGTGTCTTCTTCGACGAAGCAGCCCAGATCCCCCTCGCCTACGGGGCTGGCGCGCTGCTCGCCGGACGGCGCTGGAGCCTCTTCGGCGACGACCGTCAGCTCGGGCCGGTCGTCGTCGGCGAGCACCCCGATGTGGGAGCTGACGCCTCCCTCTTCGCCCACCTGCGACCCATCGCGCCACCGCTCTTGCTCGACGAGAGCTACCGCCTCAACGAGGCACTCTGCGCCTTCCCTTCCCAGGCCTTCTACGAGGGGCGGCTGAAGCCGGCGGATCTCGCCCGCAAGCGCCGCTTCGAAGCCGGCACGAAGGCCAAGCGCCTTCGGCATCTGCTCGCGCCCGAGCCCCCGGCACTCCTCATCACGGTGCCCCATGAGGGCTTTCGCACCCACGCCCCCGCAGAGGTCCGCCTCGCCGCGGAACTCGCCACCGAGCTCCTCGTGAGCTGCGAGCTACCTGCGGAGGAGCTGGCGATCATCAGCCCCTTCCGCCTCCAAAGCCGCGAGATCCAACGCGCACTTTTCGAAAGCCTGGGCTCGGAGGCCGAGCTGCCCGTTATGGACACCGTCGAGCGCATCCAGGGTCAAGAACGCGAGGTCGTCATCGTCTCGTTGTGCTGCTCGGATCCCGACGCGCTACGCCGCGACGCCCGCTTCTTCTTTTCACCCCAACGGCTGTGCGTCACGCTGACCCGCGCCCGCACCAAGCTAATCGTCATCGCCTCGCCAGCCCTGCTCCGCACCATCCCCCACAACCTCGACGCGCTCACGGATCTCGCCCGCTTCCACCGCCTCTTCGCCGCTCTGCCGCGCATCACAAGGGCACCCGACGGCTCTGAAACGACCTGAGTCCCTCTCATGCGTTAGAGCCGACAACCAACCGCGACTCCCCGCGCCCGACATCCGGCAGGCTTACCAACGCGGCGTTCGGGAACCCCGAAGCCACCTTTTCGACCGCCCGGCTTGCGGAGCTTCGTTTTTATGGCATAAACTTACTATATTACTCGGTTAATTACTGTTTCATAGGAAGTGACGGCGCGAACTCAGATGACGCCGACGAGACGGGCCAAGCCATGGACCTCAACCGCCGCATCCGCACCCTCCGAATTCGCCGCGGTTTGACGGGCATCGAGCTCGCGCGCCGCGCGGGGGTCAGCCCGTCCTACATCTCACTCATCGAACACGGCGAGAAGGTCCCTTCCGAAGCCGTCGCCGTGCGCCTCGCCCAGGTCCTCGGTGAACGCGAAGACGTCTATCGCGTCTGGGCCGCAACCTCGCGCATGGACGAGCAAACCCGTGAGGCCGTTCTGCGCACGCGCGCGGAAGAACCTTCCTTGCGTCTCGCCATGGCAGGCTGCAACGAGATAACAGCTCCGGCCTGTTTCCACCCCGAATGCCCGCTCGACGAGACGGCCCTCGAGCGGATCTCCCGACCACCCGGCCGTCCGCGCAAGGCCAACGGCGAGGGCTTCGAGGTGAGCTACCGCCTCGACGAGGACGCCCGCAGCGAGGTCCTGCGGGTCCCCCTCGTCACTCCCGGCATCATCCCGGACGAGAACCCTCCGCGAGAGGAGGATATCGAGTCGCTACTCGGCCTCGATGCGCGCCTGCTCGGCAGGACGAGTTCGGACAATCTCGTCGCGTTACGCCTTAATGAGGACAGCGCCCGTGAGGTCGCCTGCTGGATCGGGCCCCAAGACGTCGCCGTGGTCGACAGACGGCCGCGGAGCTTCTCCCCGGCGCACATCCACGCCTTCGCCCTCCCCGAGGGCCTGCGCTTCTACCGTGCCTGCAAGGCCGGCGGCCATCTCGTGCTGCTCCCCAACCCGAGCTCGACGGCCCCTCCGCGCCCTGTTCGGCTCCTGGAAGATGACGCAACAAGCTTCGAGCGCCTGCTCTTCGGCACCGTGATCTGGAGCTCGCGAAGCTGGACCTAGAGTTCCGCCCGATCCGTCCTACACCAACTCCCCCTCCGCGGCCCGGCGCGAGAGCACGATGCGACCCTGCTTGTCGACACCCATGACGCGCACAACGACCTCGTCTCCCTTTCCGAGCACATCCTGGACCCGCGCGGTGCGCCCCTGCTCGATTTCGGAGACGTGCAGCTTACCCTCGACAGATCCACCAAGGCCGACGATGGCGAAGAAGTCCCTCACGAGCACGACCCGTCCCCGATAAACCTTGCCGATCTCCGGCTCGATGGTCAGTTCCTCTACCCTTCGACGCGCCTTGAGGGCGCCCTCGCGATCCTTGGCGTAAATCCTCACGAGGCCTTTATCGTTGATGTCGATCCGGCTACCCGTGCGGCTCTGCAGCTCCTGAATCGTTCGCCCGCCCTGGCCGATGACATCCCGGATGCGCTCAGGACGAATCATCAGCGAGACAATGCGCGGCGCCGCGTCGGCGACCTCTTCCCGCGGCTGCGCGAGCACTTTGGCCATCTCATCGAGAATGTGTAGCCGTCCGACCCGCGCCTGCTCGAGCGCCTTTTCGAGCACCTCGGCGGGCAGCGCACCGAGCTTGTTGTCCATCTGGATCGCCGTGATCCCCGCCCGAGTACCGCAGATCTTGAAGTCCATATCACCAAGGTGATCCTCCTCACCGAGGATATCCGAGAGCACGGTGTACTCACCCTCCTCGCGGATCAAACCCATCGCGATCCCGGCAACGGGTGCGGTCAGCGGCACGCCGGCATCCATCAACG
The DNA here is from genome assembly GCA_964432135.1 of uncultured Acidobacteriota bacterium. GTDB lineage: Bacteria > Acidobacteriota > Polarisedimenticolia > J045 > J045 > JANTFM01. The sequence goes on along the minus strand of CAYSMT010000037.1, from coordinate 2,548 downwards.
CGAGACAGCCGCCGCACACCGTCGCCATGGAAGATGAGCCATTCGACTCCGAGATCTCCGAGAGCAGTCGGATCGTGTAAGCGAAGTCCTCGAAAGCGGGCAACAACGGCGCCAGGGCGCGATGGGCCAGCGTACCGTGGCCGATCTCCCGCCGGCCCGGCCCGCGCAACGGCCGTGTTTCCCCGACGGAGTAAGGCGGGAAGTTGTAGTGCAGCAAGAAGCGCTCGAGATGCTGCCCTTCGAGGGTCTCGACACGCTGCTCGTCCGACGCCGAACCCAGCGTGCAGCTCACCAGCGCCTGGGTCTCGCCACGCGTGAAGATCGCGGAGCCGTGGCTACGCGGCAACCAGGAGACCTCGCCCCAAATTGGGCGAATATCGCTGACGCCACGCCCGTCAGGGCGAACGCCATCCTGACAGATCCGACGGCGAATGACGGCCTTGACCTGCGCCGCGAAGGCCGCATCCACCTCGGCATCACGTTGCGGGAACTGCGGCGCGAGGCGCGCTAAGGTCTGTCCGCGCACCCGCGCGATCGCCGCCGCCCGATGCCGTTTCTCCGCCAGCGCAACAGCCTCCGCGAGCTCCTCTCCAGCCACCTCCGCCAACGCCCGCTCGAGCGCCTCATCCAGCACCGGCATCTCGACGGTGCGGCGGGGCCGCGAAACCCGCGCCGCAAGCTCTTCAAGGGCATCGAGCATGCCCGCCGCGAACGCCTCGGCGCGCCGCAGGGCCTCTCGGACGCGCCCCTCGGATGCCTCGCGCGCCTCGCCCTCGACCATGATCAAACCCTCACGGCCCGCGGCAACGACCAGATCGAGCTCGGCCCCGGCCCGCTCCGCCCGGGTCGGGAAGATCTTCCAACCCGACGCCGTATGGGCGATGCGCAACCCCGTGACGGGCCCCTGCCAGGGAATATCCGAAACCTGCAGCGCCGCCGCCGCCGCGAGAATCGAAAGCGACGCCGGCTCGACCTCCCGGTCGGCGGAGAGCACCGTCATCAACACCTGTGTGTCCGCACGATACGCCGTAGGGAAAAAGGGGCGGATAGTCCGATCCGCCAACCGCGAAGCAATCACCTCGTGGTCGCTGATGCGCGCTTCGCGCCTGAGGTAGGAGCCCGGAATGCGCCCCGCCGCGGACATCTTCTCGCGGTACTCGACCGTCAAGGGGAAGAAGTCCAGCCCGGCGCGCGGCGTCGTGCTCACGGCCGTCGCAAGCAGCACCGTCTCGCCCTGCCGAACGACGACGGCGCCGTCGGCCTGGCGGGCGATGCGTCCGGTCTCGATCCCGATCCCGCCGGCGGGGGTCTCGATCCTCACTTCGTTCATCGCGATTCCTCGTTTCCTGCCCCACTCTGTGATGCGAAGATCTTGCCGCCTTCAGGTCGTCGCGAGACCGTGGCAGCGACGCTCAGCGCGGATCCCACGCCGGTACCAAGGGCACCATGACCCTCTCGTTCGTCGCCTGCGGCCCGGTTCCGGGGTGCGGTCTGAAGTCCGGCCGGAGCTCTCCGTTGGCTAGACGCAACGCACGGTGCCAGCTCAGGAGCAGCGACAGGCGTCCGTCGACCTCGACGAAGGTCGCCGCATAGGGCGCGATGCGCTTCCCGTCGCGTGTCTCATGGAAAAGCACGCGCCACGTGGGAAAGTACTTCGAGCGCATTTGCTCGACCTCGAAACCACTCATCTTCGGCGGAAGGAAGAGCGCTGCGCGTTCCTCGGCGTTGGCCGCCCGGTAGTGAATGGCGCCGTCTTCAGATTGTTCACGCACGGCCAACGCGAGTTCCTCGAGGGGCAAGCGCTCGGCCCCAAAGGCCTCGCCGAGCACGCGCTGAACTTCCTCGCGCGAAGGCGGTTCGAGATTCAGCGGCGCCGAACAGGCTCCCAGGACAAACAGCAGGCCGAGGGCAACGCCTATCCGCGACGACTTTGGTCTCATGGAACCTCCCGCGCGCCGAGCCGCGCCTCGCCGAAGTATGCCCGCATTATGCCTGAGCGACCCGGCGGCAGCCCCGAATGGGAGCAGCCTATCTACGACGAACACTCCCCCCTCAAGCCAAAGCGCGGGGGCTTCTCCGCATCCCAGAGACCCCGAACATGACAGCCAGGCACTTCGGAGGGATAATCGCGCGTCCTGCGCCGGCCGCCCGGGGAGGGCTGCACCGGCTGCGCAGGACCACTGGAACAGGCAAAGGAGAACGCGATGTCCCGGAAGTACCTGATCATTCTCAGCACGATCCTCCTGGTGGCGTCATCCTTCGCGCTCGCCCAGGACAGCCAAGCCGAGCAACCGCGCCAGGGGTGGGGCGTCTTCGGAAGCTTCCTCGAGGGCGACTTCGCGAGTAAGACCGAGCAGGACGGTTTCCGGCCGGAGCTCGATGACAGCATCGGCATCGGCGGCCTCTTCTTCCGCCAGATCAACCCGAGCTTCCGCTTCGAGTCCCGCCTGGCCTACTTCCCGACCAAGATGCTCAACACCGAGCTCGGCGAGGTCGATACGGCGGTGATCTACGCCGACATCAGCCTGATGCCAGTCTTCCACATCGG
>CAYSMT010000036.1:0-11505 GCA_964432135.1 uncultured Acidobacteriota bacterium | reverse complement strand
AGGTATCGAACGGTGCGTTTCCCACGCGCTCCGAGCGGCCGCCCTATGTGCGCATGCAGACAAGTGAACCCCGCCGCCTGGGTCTCGCCCTTGTTGCGCGACACTGGCAAGCTGGAGGGTGGGCGGCGGTGAACGAGCTCTGGGCTCATCCACCCTCTTCCACCGAACAGATTATGCACCCCGAGCGCGAGACCGACGAGCCCACACCGATCGATGCGGATCCTCCGCTGGCTGGTTGGGAGCGTGTGATGCGCTTCGAGCTCGGTGAACTCGGACTGCGGGAGTGGCTGGCCAGCCGCCTCGACGCGAGCTTCGCTGAGATCGCTGCCGCCGGTTGGAATGGCGATCTTGCCTTGCTCGAGCTGCGCCCGGCGACGCCGGAAGAGGAGCGCTTCGGTGCTGTGAGCCGGCCGGCGATGACGTTGATCAGCGAGTGGGACACTCAGAGAGACGCCGGTGTGTTTATGGACGCTGTCGGAACTTGGCTGTGGAAGGTGGGTCGAGAGAGCGGGATCGAACAGTGGCAGCTCACTCAGCGGGGGCGACGCGTGATCGCGCGGCTCATCTTGGAAGCCATCGTCCCCGAGCAGATCGAAGAGCTCAGGGACGACCCGTGGTCTCGGGTCGAGTTCCCTCTCAAGGGAGAAAAGCGGTGATGAGGGTCATCCCCGGTATCGAGCTGCTTGCGGGAGAGCAGAGGGGCCTCGTACATGCGCGTCGCGTGGGGTTGCTCTCGCATCCCGCCGCTGTCGATGCCACGCTGCGCCCGGCACATGAGCTTCTCGCGGCTGCGGGCGCCCATGTCGTACGCTTGTTTGCTCCCGAGCACGGCGCCGGAGGGGCTCTCCAGGACATGGTCGGCTCGCAAGAGCAGCAGGATCCCCTCAGCGGTCTGGATGTCGTCAGCCTCTACGGAGAGAGTATCGAGACTCTCAGCCCCTGCCCCGCGGCCTTTGAAGGCCTTGATGTGTTGGTGATCGACCTCGTCGACGTCGGAGCTCGCTACTACACCTACGCTGCGAGCGCGGTGAAGTGTCTCGAGGTCGCAGCGAAGATGGGACTGCAGGTCGTGGTCGCCGACCGTCCGAACCCGATCAACGGCCGGGCTATCGAAGGCAACCTCGTCCATGCGGCCCAGCGCTCCTTCGTAGGCGAGCTGCCTCTACCCAATCGCCACGGCATGAGTTTGGGAGAGATCTGTCGCTTCGCCGTCCGCGAGAAGGGCTTGGAGCTCGAGCTCGATGTCGTTGCGGCCAAGGGCTGGGAACGTACCGCCTGGGCGGACGAAACGGGTTGCCCTTGGGTGATGCCCTCACCGAATATGCCCACGCTGGACACCGCAACGGTCTACCCCGGCACTTGCCTAGTCGAGGGTACCTTGCTCTCCGAGGGCCGCGGAACGACGCGTCCCTTCGAGATCGTCGGCGCGCCGTGGCTCGATGCGTTACGCCTGGCGCGAGACCTCGCACGCGAGGACCTTCCGGGTGTGCGTTTCCGGCCCCTGACCTTCCTGCCAGCCTTTCACAAGCATGCAGGCCGGCTCTGCCAGGGTGTTCAGCTCCACGTCGTCGATCGAGAGGCCTTTCGGCCCGTGGAGAGCGGCCTGGCCCTGATCATCGCCTCCCGCGCTCAGGACCCAGAGGCATTTCGCTGGCGCAGCGAGGCCTATGAGTTCGTCGCCGATCAGCTCGCGATCGACCTGCTCGCGGGGACACCCACGTGGCGCCAGGCCATCGAGGGAGGAGCTTCTGCGCGAGAGATCGCGTCATCTTGGGTCGCAGAACGAAAAGAATTCGAGGTGCTGCGGGCTCGCGCAAAGCTTTATCCCTGAGTGCAGGCTATGATCCTGACCTTTTCGTGACACGAAGCAGGCAGAATCATTTGGGAGCGGGCTTCGCCGATTTGGTCGTGCCCGTCCCGTTTTTTGTATGAGGAGGTAGTTGAGATGGGTGCGAGGATTCTGGGCATCGGCTCGGCCGTCCCCCCGAAGTTGCTGACGAACCACGATCTCGAAAAGATCGTCGATACCTCCGACGAGTGGATCCGGACCCGCACCGGCATCGTCGAGCGGCATATCCTCGAAGGCGGCAGCGACTGCTCTGATCTTGTCGTCGAGGCTTCGCGAAAAGCTCTCGCAGCAGCTGATGTGACGGTTGACGAGATCGACGTGATGATCGTGGGAACGGCAACCCCGGACACGGTGTTCCCCTCGACGGCCTGTTGGGCCCAGCCCAAGCTCGGCCTGAGGCACATCCCCGTTTTTGATGTCTCTGCTGCCTGCTCCGGGTTTCTCTACGGCTACCAGCTCGCCGATAGTCTGATCGCAAGCGGCAAGGCTCAACGTGTCCTCGTCGTCGGTGCTGAGGCACTCTCTCGTGTGATGAACTGGCGCGATCGCAACACCTGCGTTCTCTTTGGCGACGGCGCCGGTGCGGCGGTTGTTGGACCTGGTGGAGCCGATGAGGGCCTGCTCTCCCAGACCTGGGGCGCGGATGGTTCGGTCGCACATCTCCTCCAGCAACCCGCGGGGGGCACGCGGGCACCCGCGACGGAGGCCACCGTCGCTGAGCACCTGCATACCGTCCACATGGCAGGGAACGAGGTCTTCAAACACGCCGTTAAGGCGATGAAGACGGCCGTTGTTGACGTGCTCGAGAAGAGCCCCTACAGCGCGAAAGACATCGATCTTTTTGTGCCGCACCAAGCGAATCTGCGCATCATCAAGGCGACGGCAGATCGCGCGGGTGTGACGATGGATCAGACCTATCTCGTCATCGCACGCTACGGGAACGTGTCGGCGGCAACAATTCCGATGGCTTTGAGTGACGCCGTCGAAGAGGGGCGTCTCAAGCGGGGCGATCTTGTGCTCTCCGCGGCCTTTGGCGCTGGTTTCACCTGGGCGGCGGCGCTCTACCGCTGGTAGCTCTTCGTTTCGAGCGAGAACTTTGCGGGGTGCGCGATGAAGCCTGCTCCTTTTGCGAGTAGGTGTTTCTGTTCGCTCTGCTTCGCAGCGTCTCGGCTGCCTTGATTCCCGCCAGACCGGGCCTAGCTTATTGGCAAGAGCAAGATGGTTTCTATCCGCCTGCGGGAAGGAGATCCCGATGTATGTGAGACTCAGGCGTCGCTCGAGCAGGAAAGGCCTGGGAGCACTCGCTCTGGGGGGGGCGGTTTTGATTCCACTCGTCTGCGTCCTACTTGCGGCAACGGCATCGAGCCATGCTGCTGCTCCCGCCCTCGTCGGTGGAGGCGGGGCCATGGTCGGCTTGCTCCTCGGTCGTTGGGGGCTCGGTGAGTTTCGCTCGCACGCGAAGCGCTGATGGTCCACGATGTCCACGCCACAGACCATGAGGGCGGCCGAGAGGCCGCCCTTCGTGCCTTCTGTGGCGGCGCGTCAGCCGCGAGCGGCCTTACCGAAATCGAAACCTTCCTGAATCGCTTTGACGTTCAGGTCGATCAGCGCCTTGCGCTTGATCAGGGTGTTGAGTGACTCGAGGCAGGTCTCCAGGGTCAGCACGCCTGAGTAACCGGCGTAAGCGCCGAGCACGACCATGTTCGCGGCCCGGGCGTTGCCGAGCTTTTCGGCAATCTCTGTTGCTGGCAGCTCGAGCAGCTCGATGTCCTTGCGCTTCGGCTTGTTGGGTACCATCGAGGCGTTGATGATGACGAGCGCGCCTTCGGCGAGTTCTCCCTCGAATTTGTCGAGGGAGGGTTGGTTCATCGCGACGAGGACCGTCGGCTTGGATATCAGCGGAGAACCGATTTCTTGCTCCGCGATATTGACATGGCAGTGGGCCGTGCCACCGCGCATCTCCGGCCCGTAGGAGGGTAGCCACGCGACGTGACGTCCTTCCATCATGCCGCACTGTGCGAAGCCCAGCCCAAGTAGCAACACGCCTTGGCCGCCAAAGCCGGCCACCTTGATCTGTGGATTGGCGTACTTGGCATGGGGTTGAGCCGGGGCGAGCTGCTTGGCGGTGTCTGCGATGCGTAGCACCTCGTGAAAGTTCTCCACCGTAGGCTCTTCGGGGGCGATGTACTCGTAGCGCTCCTGATCCGTCTTGTCCACAAAGACCTCGACGGGGAACTGCTTGGTCATGTTGTCGAGAATCCACTGGTGAGAGTCGACGGAACTCATACCCCAGCCGGTCGGGCAGGCGGATAAGACCTCGACGAAGCAGAATCCTTTGCCCTCGGCTTGCATCTTGAGGGCCTTTCTGACGAGCTTGCGGGTCCGGGTTGTTTCCTTTGGTGAGGCCAGGCATCCGCGCGCCACGTAGATCGGTGCCTCGAGAGTCGAGATGAGCTCGCACATCCGCGTCGGGTTGCCGGCGAGGCGTGGATCACGGCCGAGCGGACTCGTCGTCGTTCGCATGCCCTTGAGCGTCGTCGGAGCCATCTGACCACCGGTCATGCCGTAGATCGCGTTGTTGACGAAGAAGACGACCATCTTCTCGCCTCGGTTCGCAGCCTGCAGGATCTCGTTCAGCCCGATAGCTGCGAGATCGCCATCACCCTGGTAGGAGATGATGACCGAGTGGGGTCGGGCACGTTGGGCGCCCGTGCCGACAGCCGGAGCACGTCCATGGGCCGCCTGGATGTTGCCCGTGTCGAAGTAGTAATAGGCAAAGACCGAGCATCCTACCGGGCTGACGAAGATCGTGCGGTCCTGGATGCCGAGCTCGCCGATGGCGTCTGCGATCATCTTGTGCAGCGCGCCATGACCGCATCCGGGGCAGTAGTGGGTGACCTCTTTATTGCCTGACTTACGCTCGAAGGTGGGGTAGAAGATCTCGGAACGACTCAGATGGGGCTTGTAGTTCGGCGCGCTCACCGGGCACCTCCTTCCGCGTGACGCTGGATGACCCCGAGGCATTCCTCCGGTGTCGGCACGTTGCCACCCATCCGGCCGTAAAAGTCGACGGGAATCGTGCCCGGAACCGCCAGGCGGACGTCATCGACCATCTGGCCGTTGCTCAGCTCGAAGACGACGATTTGGTTGACCTGACGGCTCAGTTCGTCGAGGCGAACCTTGGGGAAGGGCCAGAGGCTGATCGGTCGTAGCAGGCCGACCTTGATGCCGGCTTCGCGGGCCATGCGCACCGTCGAGCGCAAAACGCGGGAGACGATGCCATAGCCGACGACGAGAATCTCCGCGTCTTCGGTCATGAAGTCCTCGCAGAGGACTTCGGCCTTTTCGATCTCGGCGTACTTTTCCTGCAACTTGATGTTCTGCGCTTCGAGCTGATCGTGTTCGAGGAAGATCGAACAAATTAGGTTCTCTCGGGTCTCGGCGTCAGCACGAACAGCCCAGTCTTTCTCCGGAGGCAGGGGGCGGGGATCGGGAAAGGAGACGGGCTCCATCATCTGCCCGGTGAAGCCGTCGGCAACGATGAAGACCGGCGTGCGGTACTTGTCCGCCACTTCGAAGGCATGCATCGTCAGGTCGCACATCTCTTGGCCGGTCGACGGGGCGAAGACGGGATTCTTGTAGCAGCCATGACCACCGATGCGTACGACCTGATTGTAGTCGCCTTGCTCGGGGCCGATGTTCCCGAGGCCCGGTCCGCCGCGCATGATCGAGACAACGACACAGGGCAGCTCCGCACAGGCGATGTACGAGATGCCCTCCTGCATCAGACTGATGCCGGGGCCGGAGGAGGCCGTCATCGTGCGGATGCCAGTGCTCGCCGCACCGTAAACCATGTTGATCGAGGCGGTCTCGGACTCGGCCTGGAGGAACGTGCCCCCGACGGCCGGGAAGTCCTTTGCGGCGGCTTCGGCGATCTCGCTCGCTGGTGTGATCGGGTAACCGAAAAAGGTGCGACATCCGGCGAGAATGGCACCCTTAATGATGGCTTCATTCCCCTTGATCAAAAGCGGGGCTCGCTTGGCTTGTGTTGCCATGAATCACCTCTCCGCGGCGCCGGGACGCCGCTGTTCACCCCGGAGTCAGGCGGTCTTCTCAAGGCGCAGTACGCGGATCGCGCCAGGTTCAGGACAGGTCAAGAAGCAAAAACCACAACCCGTGCAGCCGGAGCCGGTGTAGTCGACCGGGAAATAGCCCTGCTTGTTGAGGTTCGTCGTGCGGATCAGGACGTGCGTCGGGCAGACGCTCACGCAGAGCAGGCAGCCCTTGCATTCGTCGGCATTGATCTCGACGCGCCCCTTGTCTGGACGTGAAGCCATGATTCGCTCCGTATTGTGAGTGAACCGGGCCGGACTCTCGGCCCGGGAACTAACGCGTTAGTCACGGAATTTTATAGAGAGTTGCGCGTCGCGTCAAAGGTGATCTCAGGCCCCGAGATATGGCGTCTTCGACAGGGCGAAACCATATTGTTCAACAGGGAGTCTCGTTCGTTGTTGCCAGGGTAAGAAACCGGCATCTACCATAGCCGTAGTTGCGCTTCGGAATCGCTTTGATGTCCTTTTTCCCCAGTGGCTTTCATGCGGCGGAGCGGCGTCGCACACCCTGGGGGAAACACCCCTACACCCTCGAGTTCCACCGTGGTTGGGAGGCCGTTTCAGCTCTTGAATCGGCCTGGCGACGTCTGACACAGATCCACCCCGACCCCGCGCCCTGTATTTCTTGGGAGGCGGTGAACGCTCTTCAGGAGGTCGGTCTCCGTCGCAGCACCCCTCTGGTGGTGGGTTTGCGCATGGATGGACGTCTCGAAGCCATCTTCCCCTTCTCGGCCCGGAGCTGGGTGGGCGGTATCCACATGCGTTTTCTTGGGGCCCGCTTGCTACACCGTCACGAGCCTCTGGTCGCGCCTCGCGTGCGCGCTCTCCCGGCGGCGCCGATCCTCAAACGCATTGCCCGCAAGCTCGGTCGCGGCGTGCTCTACGACCTCGCGGGCCTGACGCCCGAGGGATTTGGGGCCGACTGGTTGCGCCAAAGCCTGTCGTCGACGCCGGGCTGGTACTCGGCCCAGGGTGCCCGCGAGGCGACGATCTCTGTGGCGGGAGGTTGGGAGGCCGTCCATGTCACGGTTCCACAAAGCCTGCGCAGGGCAGCTCGGGAGGCCCGAGAGCGGGCTCGGCACCAAGGCGACTATCGCCTCGCCATGGTGGATGGAGCACGGAAGTACCTCGAGCAGCTCCTCTCACTGGCCACTCGCCAAGGAGGCTTTGCACGGAGCCGGCCCGGTCGCGTTCTCTTTGCCTTGCTTCGAGGTGCTGTCGAGCAAGGTCGCATCCTCCTCGCCACGGCCCATCTCGGTGAGGAGCTCGCGGCAGGAAGTGCGGTCTGGATCGCCAGCGGCCGGGCCGTGGAGCTGTTCGCTACGGAGAGCGCCGAGCTCGTGCGTTTCGCTCCGGCCAAGGTACTGCGTGTCGCCTTGCTCGAGCATCTCGCAGAGCTTGAAGGAGTGGAGCAGTTTCGTCTTCCCCCTGGCCACGCCGGTCAAACGAGTGATCTCTCGCCGATTCCTCAGTACCAGGAACGCTTCTGGGGAGCGCCCTTCCCCGGCCCAGCGCGCATCGCGGCCCAGCTTGGAGGCTGGTACAGCCGCCATCACCTGCTGCGCGAGTCCCCTTTGGATAGGGCCTTGAGAATCCTTCGCCCAGGTCAAGCGGGGCGGGCGGGGCGTACGGAGGCGATTCCAGGGGGAGCACCTGCCGAGCGCGCCACCGGCGCAACCAAGGAGGCGGCCATGGCGGAGACCTCCGAGACAATTCAGGTGTAAGGGCTCGCCCGGCTTCACCACGGACTTCCATTCCACGGCTATTTGCGTGTCGTTCGCTCGCATCAAGACGACCCCAGCGCGTCTTCCGAGGTAGAATCCGTCTCTTTCCAATCCTCCAGGAGGCCGCCGTGGCCGAAGCGACACGCATTGAGATCGGAATTCGACCGGGACAGACCGACAGCCGAGGTGTGTCGCTCCGGCGCAGGATCCGTGAGCTGCTTGGGATAGAGGTCGGTGAGATTCGCACCCGCGACGTCTATCACATCGTCCCTCCTCTCTCTGAAAAGCAGGCGCAGCGCGTGGCGCGGGAATTCGCCGGCCCCGTGTTGAGGCGGGGCGCCGTCGGTCGCATCGAGGGATGCGACTTCGACGTGGTCGTCAGCGTGGGTTACAAACCCGGTGTGACGGACCCGGTTGCCAAGAGTGCTCGGGTGGCCATCGAGGATTTGCTCGGCCATGACCTCGGAGCCGCGGGTGCGGTTTTTACCTCGCGCTTGTATCTGATCTCGGGGGTCGATCTCGCGAGGGGTGAGCGCATCGCCAAGGAGCTGATCGCCAATGAGGTCGTCGAGCGCATCCAGGTCCAGACGCGTGACGAGTGGCTCGCCGCACCACCTGATCTGTCAGTGCCGCGGGTTGTCGACACACCGATTCCCGAGGTGGAGACCATCGACCTTGACATTCCGGACGGCGAATTGCTCGAGCTCAGCCGCGAGCGTTTGCTCTCTTTGACTCTCGAGGAGATGCAGACCATTCGCGCGTTCTTCCAGAGTGCAGGTGACAACGCAGATCGAGTCGGGGCTGGTCTCGGCCCGCGGCCGACGGATGTGGAACTCGAGTGTCTCGCCCAGACCTGGTCCGAGCATTGCAAGCACAAGATCATGAGTGCCACAATCGACTACACCGAGGGTGACGGCGGGAAGGAGACGATCCGTTCGTTATTCGGTACCTATATCAAGGGAGCCACGCGTGACATCGACGAGAGGATACGGCGTGAGGAAGGACGAAGCTGGCTCGTCTCCGTCTTTCACGACAATGCGGGTGTGATCGAGGCGACACCAACCTTCCACCTCGTCTACAAGGTCGAAACCCACAACAGTCCATCGGCACTCGATCCCTATGGCGGAGCGATCACCGGGATCGTTGGCGTCAATCGCGATCCCTTCGGTACCGGCCTCGGCGCGGAGTTGTTGAGCAATGTTTGGGGCTACTGTTTCGCTCCGCCGGATCGCAAGGATGGACTTCCGGCGGGGCTGTTGCATCCGCGTCGGATCCGCGAGGGTGTGCACCAGGGTGTGATTGATGGTGGAAACCAGTCCGGCATCCCCTATGGCCGTGGCTTCGAGATCTTCGAGGAGCGTTTCCTTGGCAAGCCCCTCGTCTACTGCGGCACTGTCGGGCGCATGCCAGTGACGATTGCGGGCCGGCCGGGCCATGTCAAGGGTGCTCGCCCCGGAGACCGGATCGTCATGGTCGGTGGCCGGATCGGCAAGGACGGAATCCACGGGGCGACCTTCTCGAGCGCTGAGCTGACGGAGGAGAGCCCGGTGCAGGCCGTTCAGATCGGTGACCCGATTACCGAACGCATGATGTTCGACTTTTTGATTGAGGCGCGCGAGCTTGGGCTTTACACGGCGATCACGGACAATGGCGCAGGTGGCCTTTCGAGTTCCGTCGGTGAGATGGCCGAACATCCCGGAGGAGCGCGCCTCGATCTCGCGCGTGCTCCGCTCAAGTATCAAGGACTCGCTCCCTGGGAGATCCTCGTCTCCGAGGCCCAGGAGCGCATGACGATCGCGGTGCCACCCGAGCACCTCGAGGAGGTGCTTGATCTCGCACGTGCGCGAGAATGCGAGGCGACGGACCTGGGTGAGTTTACCCAGGATGGCGTGTTGGAGGTCCTCTACGGCGAGGAGACAGTCGCTTGGCTGCCGATGGACTTTCTGCACAACGGGCTTCCCGCAATGCATCTCGCCGCGCGTTGGTGCGATCCAGAGGAGCTTGTTTTCCCGGCAGCACAGGTGCCGGTGGATGCTGCCGCGGGGGGACGATTGCTGGCGGAGTTCCTTGGTCGTGACAACCTAGCTTCAGGAGAGCAGATCGCACGCCAATACGACCACGAAGTCAAGGCGTTGACGGTGATCAAGCCCTGGACCGGGCGCTTCATGGATGTTCCTGCGGATGCGACGGTCTTCCAGGTCGATCACGACGCATGGACCGGCTATGCGCTCGCTGAAGGTATTTTTCCGACTTACTCCGATACGGATGCCTGGGCCATGGCACAAGCCGGTGTTGACCAAGCGGTGCGGAGGATCATCGCCGCCGGGGGCCGGCCCGATCGCGTGGCCGCGTTGGATAACTTCTGTTGGCCGGATCCGTTGCCGGGTCCAACCAATCCCGATGCGGAATATAAGCTCGCCCAGCTTGTGCGTACCTGCAAAGGGCTCTATGAGATCTGCACGAGCTACGGTGTTCCTCTGATCTCCGGCAAAGATTCGATGAAGAACGATGCCGTCATAGCGGGCCGTCGCATCAGCATCCCGCCCACTTTGCTCGTCTCTGCGATCGGCATCATCGATGACGTGCGCGATGCGATGACTCTCGAGCCTTCGGGAGCAGGGGAGTGCGTCGTCATCATCGGACAAACCTCGGACGAGTTGGCAGGAAGCGAGTGGGCTGCTCATAGCTCAAGCGCAACGGGTCGCGTCCCGCGTTGTGACCCAGAGGCGTGGGCTCAACGTTACCGTGCGTTGGCCGAAGTCATGCGGGACGGCTTGCTGCGCTCGGCACATGCGCCGGGACGCGGGGGTCTCGCCTACGCCGCATTCCTCATGGCGCGTGCCGGCGGGATGGGGATTGAGCTTGATCTGGCGCGGCTCCCGCTCGGTGGGACGGCCGGTTGGGAGGCGCGAGTTTTCGGTGAATCCATGGGTCGTTTGATTGTCACCTGCCGCGAAGAAGACCTGTCCACCGTACTCTCGCGCCTGGTGGGCCATCCTGTCGCGGAGATTGGCCGCACTCTCGAACACTCCGTTGTTAGGCTGCGGATGGGAGAGCGGATCCTCGTCGAAGCCGAGCTCGACCTGTTGACGGCGGCCTGGAAACGCCAAGCACGCGGGGAGGAGAAGCGATGAAGAGCACGGGCTTCGGGGCGATCAAGGTCCTGATACCGACGGGACTCGGGCTCAACTGTGAGACGGAGACGGCCGAGGCCTTCCGGCGCTTCGGCGTGCAGGCTGAACGGGTTCATCTCACCGACCTATTCACCCGTCGTCATCCGCGACGCATTGCGGACTATCAGGTTATGGCCTTCATCGGCGGTTTTGCCTATGGCGATCATGTTGCCGGTGGCCTCGTGCTGGCGACGCGCATGCGCGCCCACCTGCAAGAAGATCTTAGCGAGTTCCTACGGCGCGGTGGCCTTGCGATCGGGATCTGCAACGGCTTTCAGACCCTCGTGCGCCTGGGCTTGCTGCCAGGTCCGGACGAGGGGGATCACGACTTCGTGCAGCGCGCGGATCTCGGGCCGAATACACGTCTGGGCTATCGGAACGCCTGGGTGCGCTGCCGGGTCGACGAGCTCAGCCGCTGTTTGTGGACCCGCGGGATCGATGAGATCGAGCTGCCGGCACGCCATGGCGAGGGACAGTTCCTGATGGAGCCCGCCGAGCGTCTCGAGCATCTCGAGGCCGTCGGTCAAGTGGCCTTGCGCTACATCGATCGTGAGGGCCGGCCGACGGAAGCCTGGCCCGACAACCCCAACGGCTCCCGACACGGCATCGCAGGCATAACGGATCGCACTGGGCGCGTGCTGGGACTG
>CAYSMT010000035.1:2409-11543 GCA_964432135.1 uncultured Acidobacteriota bacterium | reverse complement strand
CTCATCTCGCTGGGTCTCGTGGAATCCGAGGGTTTACCGCCTGAGCACCAGCCGGAGCTCGAGGAGGAGATCACCCGCACCGTCGACAAGCTCCGCTCGAGCTACGCGGGACTCACCGCCGGGCAGCTCACACATCTGCGCCCCGCACGCGAGCTCTATCGCTCCTTCGGCATCGAGCCCACCCGCTACCGACCGAGTCCAGAGGCGCTCACCCGGCGCCTTTTGCGGGGGGACGCCTTCCCCTTCATCCTTCCAGCGGTCGACTTGGCGAATCTCTGGGCGATCGCTTCGGGATTGCCGGTAGGCCTATATGACATTGACAAGCTGCAGGGCGAGGAGATCACCCTCCGCCGCGGGCGAACTGGCGAGAGCTACGAGGGCATTCGCAAAGGTATGATCCACCTGGAGGGTCGCCCCGTCGTCGCCGATGATCTCGGCGCTTTCGGCAACCCAAGCGCCGACTCGCTGCGCAGCTCTGTCGATCGTTCAAGTCAACGCCTGCTCTACTTGCTTTTCGCACCACCGAGCGTCGGCGCCGGAACGATCGACCGCTGGGTGGCTTGGCTGCGAGAACGTGCGGACGCGTTCTTCGCGACAAGCTCGCTAACGGGCGTGATCGCGTAACGTGCCTGCTCGAGCTCCGCTCGAAAGCACGATACACAACGGGCGGCCATTCACGGCCGCCCGTTGATCGAGCGCAGGGCACACGCGAGCACACGCGCCGTCTATTCCTACGCTGCGCTCAGGCCGAGGGCAGGTCGCCACCACCCCTCTCGCGTTCGAGCTCGCTCACGAAGCGTTCGGCCATCTTGCGCTGGTCTTCGCCACTGAGCGTACGCCGGATCATCTTCGATGCGACCTCGAGCGACAGATCGGCCACCGTGCGCCGTAGCTCCGAGAGCGCGGCCCGAGTCTCCTGCGCGATCTGCTCGCGCCCGCGAGCGAGGATCTTGTCGTACTCCTCTCGAGCGCCGTCGACGATCCGCTGCTTTTCCCGCTTGGCCTCCTGCTGCGCCTCGGCGATCATCTCCGAACTCTCGCGGCGCGTTTGATCGAGCAGAGCTTGGTGCTCCGCAAGCAGCTTGGCCGCTTGGTCCCGCTCCTCGCGCGCCTCGTCGATCGCGCCACGAATGGCGACGTCTCGCGCGTCGAGCTTGCCGATGAGTGCCCCCCAACCCCATCGCCAGAGCACGAAGAGCATCACAAGGAAGATGATCAGCGTCCAGATCACCGGCCCGATGGTGATCTGCAGGAGGGGATTGCCTCCACCATGCGCGCTGGCCGCGGCCAGCGGCGCGAGAGATTGAGCCAGCATCGTCTGTCCTCAGCTCATCCCAGGAGAACGATCAGGATGCACACAACGAGCCCGATGATCGCGACGCCCTCAAGAAGAAAGAGCGGCAAGTTAACCGCACCGGTGATGCTCTCAGCGGCGGAGGGTTGGCGGGCGATACTCTCGGCCGCGGCCGCAGCGAAACGACCGATCCCGAGACCCGCGCCGATGGCGACGAGGCCAGCGCCGAGACCAGCACCCATCTTGCCGATCGGCAAAACCGGCGCCGCGGCGTGATCGTCCACCTGCGCCAGGGCCATGCCCGGAGAGAGGAAAAGGAAAACGATCAGCGTCAACGCGGCGTAGCTCAGAAACTTCTTCATGACTGCGAGGTCCTCCGATCCTCCCGCACCGATCAATGATGCGGGTGAAGTGCCATACCAATGAAAATTCCACTGAGCAGTGCAAATACATAGGCCTGCACGAAGCAGACAATGATCTCAAGCAGGAGCATGCCTACGGCGAGCAGGCTCACAGGAATGCCCACCAGCGAGCTCTTGATGATGAAGATGATGGAAATCAACGCCAGCAGACCCATGTGCCCCGCCGTCATGTTGGCGGCCAGTCGCATCGTCAGTGCGAAGGGCTTGACGAACATCGAGAGGGTCTCGATCGGCAAGAGCAAGAACCAACGCACCGGAAAGGGCGTGCCTTTCGGCGCGAGATGTGAGAAATAACCGATAAGGCCGTTTTGTGCGACACCGAAGATGATGATCGCAAAGAAAGTGATCGTGGCGAGCGTACCCGTCACGAGAAAGCTCCCGGTCGCGGTCGCCAGGCCATGCACGATCGGCGGCGCGTTCACGCCGGCGAGATAGCTCACGAATGAGGCCGTCTCACCCAAGGGCAACAAGCCGAGCAGATTGCAGGTCAAGATGAAGAAGAAAAAGTTCAACAGCAGGGGAGCGACCTTCTTGGCCCACTTCTCTCCCGAGTACTTCAGGGCAACCTCACGATAGAAGTGTTCGACGAAGGGGTCGACCATCTGCGCCCAACGGCTGCGTGGCACACCCCGCTCGTCATAACCCGCCACGGCCCGACGCATGCCGAAGACGACGAGCAATGCCGCAAGAGCCATCAGCGCGCTCGCCTTGCTCAGGAAGAGGGGCCAGCTCCCGAAGCCAAAATCTGAGACGTGATGCAAGATGAGTTCGCCGGCGTTGAAGGCGCCTTCCGTCGTGGAAGCCACCAAGCCTCCCGCGAGGCTCGAAGTGAGGGCATCAGCCATCATTTCCTGTGATCTCCTGCCCGTCCAAAGCGCCAGGCTTCCCAAGAAGAAGCCAGCAACCAGCCACCGAGAACGCCCACCGTCACCGCCGCCGGATGCCACCCAAAACACCGAATGGCCACCGCAAGCCACACCAGCACAAGAACCACCCGGCCCAGCACACGGACCAGACGCCCCTGCATATACCGTCCGAAGGGGGCCCTTCGGACGGGCATGAGCCACGCGAGCAGCGCGCAGCCACTCCACGATATCAAAAACGACGTGACCAGATCCTGGAACACCTCGTTCACGGCCGGTCCTTCTTGGAACGAAACGCCACCCGCGCCACCTCCCACAGACCGACCGTCACGCCGAGCAACAAACCTCCTAACAAACACCACGGCGCCCAAGCAAATCGCCTGTCCAGCCAGTGGCCCGCGAGACCACCCGCCACGATCGCGGTCGTCATCACCCAGGCGGCACTCATGAAAGGAGCCGCTTGGCGGAGGATCCTGGCGAAATTGGCGAGCGATGTCCCTGGTTGATCAGCGTGGCGGGGAATGCTAGCAGATTCCGCCTTCTTCGCAAAGCGCTCATCGTCCTTGCGCTTAAACATCGCGTTCACACGGGTTTCCGGCACCTAGCCCACAATATGCCCTCGCCAGAGCGCAGGTCATTCGTCCAGAGCGACCGGCCCGCTGGCCTCCCCCCCATACCCACTGACGGCGGAGGGCGTCACGGTCAGACCCTGGCTCGATAAGACGGGCTCGATCTGGGTCGTGACCAAACGCTCGACCGGCGCCTCGATGAGACGGAAGAAGGGCGCAGGGTACAGGCCGATCCATACGGCCAGCACGATGAGCGGGATCAAAGTCCACTTCTCGCGCCAGCTCATGTCCGGAAGGCCCTCGTTCTTTGGGTTCGTCAGCTTGCCGAAGATGGTCTTCTGATACAACCAGAGCAGATAGACGGCACCGACGACGACGCTCGTCGCGGCGAGTACGGTCCACCACAACGGAGAAAGGCCAAAGAAGCTGAATGCCGGGCCGCTGACCTGGGCAAGGCCGACCAGGATCGTCAGCTCGCCGACAAAGCCGTTAAGTAGCGGCAGGCCTGCCGAAGAGAGCATGGCAATCATGAAGAAAGCCGAGAAAGTCGGCAATGATCTCGCGAGGCCACCGTAGTCGGCGAGTAGCCGCGTGTGGCGACGCTCGTAGATCATTCCGATGATCAAGAACAACGCCCCCGTCGAAATACCGTGGTTGATCATCTGCAATACACCGCCCTTGATTCCCGTCAGATTCAGGGCAAACAAACCGATCATCGTGATACCAAGGTGGCTGACGGACGAGTAGGCGACGAGCTTCTTCCAGTCCTTTTGTACAAGCGCCACCATCGCGCCATAAATGATGCCGATGATGCATAGACTCAGGAGCCACCACATGTGGTCGGCGCACTGCTGGGGAAAGATCGGCAGGATGATCCGGTAGAAGCCGTAGGTGCCCATCTTGAGCAGCACGCCCGCCAGGATGACCGAGCCTGCCGTCGGTGCCTCGACGTGAGCGTCGGGAAGCCAGGTATGGAAGGGCACCATCGGAACTTTGACGGCAAAACCGAGAAAGAAGGTCAAGAAGACCCAGCCCCCAGCGCTCCACATAGCCGTCGCCGGACCGAGCTGATGCAGCATTTCGAGGTCGAAGCTGCGCGCCATTCCCGGTTGCTGTCCCGCGTAGAGATAGAGCGCGATAATACCAAGCAACATGAACACGGAGCCGAAGAGGGTGAAGAGGAAGAACTTGATCGCAGCGTAGAGCTTCCGCGGCCCACCCCAGATGCCGATGATGAAGTACATCGGGATCAGCATCAGCTCCCAGAAGACATAGAAGAGGAAGAGATCGACAGAAACGAGCGCACCGAGCATGCCGACCTGCAACAGCAGGAAGCACGCCGTGTAGGCCTTGACGCGCTCCTTGATCGCGGTCCAAGAGCTGAGCAAACAGATAAAGCCCAACAGCGTCGTCAGCAAGACAAGCAACAAGGAAACACCGTCGACACCAAGCTTGTACTGCACGCCGAGCGAAGGAATCCAAGGATAGGCCTCAACGAACTGGAACCCCCCGTCCGAACGGTCGTAGCCGAGCAGCAGCACGAGCGAGATGAGGAAATCCGCGAAAGCCGCCCAGGTCGCAAAGGACATGATGAGCCGGTTGTTCCGTCCTGGCAGGAGCAGGACGATGATCGCAGCAACGAGCGGCAGAAAGGTAATTACGGTAAGGATGTGGTTCGTCAGCATCCCACTGGGACCTCTCTTGCGCCGGCGCGTTGAGCGCTGGCCGCACGGGGCGAAGGAAGAGCCGGCAGAACAATACCCGCCGCTCGGGAAGTAGCACCCCCTTAAGGGTCGGTAAGCCTAGCGCACGCGCTCGGCAACGGTCAAGGCGAGCACGCGCGGATTCGCCTCGCACCGGACCGAAACGCCGAGCGCCTTGAGGCGTACACGAGCGCGCTCAGCCTCGTGCTCCGTCTCGAAGGCCAGCCGCCCGGTGACCGCAGCGGCCGATGCGAGGGAGAACGCATCGCCGATCAAAGCGGAGGCCCAGCCCTCATCGTTACGGCCAGTAACCAGGGCGGCGGCCGCGCGAGGACCAAGCGAGCACGCGGAGGGATCGCTCTTCAGCCCACGCCGGCGCATTCCCGGCCGCATCAGCTCCGCGGGAGTCACAAAAGGTCGCTCGAGGGCCGCCAGCAGCCCCGTCTCACCACCTTTGAGGTACTCGTAGATCGCCCAACGCAGTCCGTCTTCGACAAAGGTCTCGATAAGCGCACGCTCAACGGGGTGGCTGGCCCGTGCGATGAGAGCCTCGCGCGAAAAAGCGACGCGGTCGCGGTCCAGCAGAACGAGGCCCCGTCCCAAGCTCTGGGGATCGATGCGCGCGCCGTGCAAAGCCACGAGGATGCCCGCCAGGCGGGCGACGCCTTCGAGCCGCGCGGCGCGACTCGCCCGGAGGACGGGATCGGTGACGGGGGGGCCGAGGTGTCTCGCGGCCACGACACGAGCCCACTCGCCCGAAAGCGCAATCTCGAAAGGCAATAGGCCCGTCGCGCGCAGCAGCTCGAGCGCTGCGTCATCCTGCGCCGCAAGCGCCTCGGGCAGGAGAAGCTCCCTTGCCCCTGGTGCGCGCGCCACCGGCCGGGAAGAATCGAAGAGCGTCACCCAACGACGGGCGTCACTGTCGGTCGAAATCCCCAGACGCTCCAGAACTTCGACGCAAGCCGGCGTCTCGAGAGGGGCCAGGGCTTCGCGCACCCATAGCGCCGCCGCCGCTTTCCTGACGGAGGCGGGCGCCTCTCTCAGGATGACACCGGTCTCGCCGAGCTGGCCGAGGCGGCCGGGGATGTCCCGAGCCAGCTCCTTGGGGGCTGTCTGGGGCAGGCCGACGAGAGCCTCTTGTGCGAGGAGATCGCCGGCCCCGAGGAAAAGCACGGCGAGAAACACCGTATTGAGCGCGCGTCTCACCCCTCAGCTCCCAGCGGGCTCAGGAGCACGCGCGCACCGAGACGCAATCCGAGACGTTGCGCTTCGCCAGGCCCCAGCTCAATGACAATCGTCGCAGGTCGGTCGGGAAAGTAACTCTGACAAGGCTCCTCGGGGCAAACGGGGGCCTGCTCGACGATGTGCACAACCCGCCGCCTCTCGTCGAGCCAAATCAAGTCGAGCGCTGTCAGGCAGTGAAACATCCAAATCGGATGCTCTCCCGGCCCGTCGAAGAGGAAGATCATTCCCGTGCCCCGCGGGACCTCAGGCCGTCCCATCAGCCCTTTGGCGCGCTCGGCTTCGCTGCGCGCCACCTCGAGGACGACGCTTTCGCCCGAGGGCATCGCCGCAACCATCTCCCGCGCAAGCATTTCCGAAGCAGGGGCAGAGCCCTTTGCACCACAGGCCATAGATGTCATCAACGACAGGATGAGAAGCCAGCCGGCTCTGCCCGCAAAACGCTCGGCACCCCAGAAGCGGCGAGCACGGCGGCAATTCCGGAAGCGCTGCGTGTCCATCACGACCTCAGCGCTCGGGCGTCGCGCCAACAACCTGCCCCGTGTCGATCAACAGATCCTTCGCCAGCTCGGACCCGCCGGGCAGGCCGTCCTCACCATAGCAGATGACCTTGTAACCTCGTGAGGTTTGGGAGTAGCGCACCCGGTAACCCCAAGGGTCCTTCACGGAACCATCCAGGTAGCGAGGAACCATCTCACCGAGCGTCTTGGGATAGCGCCCCTTCTTCAGGCGAAAGGTCTCCGCCGCCGCAGCAACCTTGCGCACGGCATCCCAGGCCATCAACGCAGGGCCCCTGCTTTCGACAAGCTGCTGCTCGTTGATCCACTCGATCTCGCGTGTGGCCATCTCCGCGGCACGCGAGTCAGGCCAACGCTGCCGAATATCTTCGAGATCCGCCTTGACCTCCTCGAGCGGACGCCCGCTTTCCCCGGCCGTCACCTCACGGAAGGCCTCTTCCGCGGCGCGTTCGCCGCTGCACGCGCTCATGAAGATGAGAACCGACGCGATGAGCAGCATCGCCAGCAAGCCTGTGCTCCGGGAACGCCACCACCTTGGATCGCTCATCTCCTGCCTCCTTGTGCGTATCGCAACACGCATCACCCTGCATCATGGAATGTAACACCTTTTCCCCCAGCACCCGCCGGCTTCGATGATGGAAACCCCGACGCGCCACTGCTCGAACACACCCCAACACCACTTGACCGCGACACATCTGCCGGGGGAGAATTCCTTTTCGCTTCGTCTTGGAGTACTCACCGGACAAGGGGTTGATCCGGTGGGTCGCGAAGGGGTGTTTTTCCGAGCTGACGCCTGCGCCTCTTTCGCGTCTGTTGAGGCGCGGGACGGCCGGGAGCGAGGAGAGTTGTCAGGCAAAACCGTCGTCGGCTGAATGTGTGCTCTGGGGAGGCCGCTAGGGTGGGTCCATCATCTTCGTCACGCACACTCGCCTCCTGGGTGCGCAGACTCGGCTCGCCGGACCCCACGACGGTCGAAGCTGCCAAAGAGGCCCTCGCGGCCGCTGGCAACAAAACAATCCCGCTGCTGCTTGGGCTGCTCGACGGCGACGACGACCCGGCGCGTCTCCGAGCATTGTCGCTGCTCTCCCTGCTCGGCTCACCGCGCGCGGCGGCTCCCGTGGCCGCGCTCCTGCACGACCCCTCGCCACTGATCCGTCAGCGTGCCGCAGGAACGCTCGCCCGCATTCCATCAGCCCGTAGCGTGCCCGCCCTAACGCGTCTGCTCGAACGCGAACCTCAGACCCGCGTCCGCGCCGTGGCCGTCCATTCGCTAACCCGACTCGTCCAGACGGGTCACGAGGACGCCCTGCCGGCCCTGCTCGGACTGCTCGCCGATCCCGAGGAGGCCCCGAGCGTCCGTGCGGCAGCGCTAGATACCATCCCTTGGATGATCAGCGGAGAGGACGACGGGCGTGCCCGCGCCATCCTCCGGCGTTTCGCCAGGGACGACGAACCGATGGTCGCGCGCAAAGCCGGGCGTATGCTCAAGCAAGGTTTGCGCACTCACCTCGCCCCCTGGGCGATCACGCAGCTACTCGCCGACCTCGGCACACGCCGGCTTTCCGTCTGGCGAAGAGCGTTGACACTACTGAGCCGCGCCGGCGGAACGGTCGTCGAGCCCTTGCTCGAAGCGCTGCTCTCCCGGCCGGCAGACAAGACCTATGCTCGGCGCTGCGCCCTCGTCCTCCGGGGTCTTTCGCCACGCATCCTCTCCCGCATCGGGCCTTATCTCGACAGCGTTGACGAAGCGATCCCGCTTCTCGTCCTCGTCGAGGTCGCCGAAGACGCTGGGAGCCGCCCCCTTCTGGCCCGCGTCGCCGCGCTAATCGGGCGCCTGGCCGCAGGGCCTGAGGCCAATGGGCCCGACGGCTTTGATCTCGTGCGCCAGCGTGCCCACGCGGCGCTCGCGTCCTCCGGCTCGCGCATGGGGGCACAGGATCTTGTCGTCCTGCTCGAAGACCGACGCTTTCCGATCCGAGGCGAACTGATCGACGCCGCGCGAATGATCGGCACGCGGCAGGAGTTCCCAGCGCTGTTGCGAGCCTATCGACGCAGTCGGGGCATGACGCGTCTCGCGATTCGCGATGTCGTGCTCACTGTCGCTCGACGAGAGAAGATCCGCCGAACGGACCGTGCCCTGGCACAGCTCGACGAAAGCGAACGGCGTGCGGCGCGTGAGATCCTCGGCTTGCCACGCAACGGCTCCTCGAAAACGACCCGCGTAGGTCGCGCGAAAATTGACAGCCTCAGGTCGCCGCTTCTACCCTGAGCGTCCGGACCCGCGGGCGGGTCGCGGATCTGACGGTCACCGTCTGCGAGGGAAAGCATGCTGTATCGCGTCGGACTCAACGGCTTCGGCCGCATCGGTCGGGCCCTCCTCCGTCTGCTCCGGGATGACCCTGGCACGCAGATCTGCGCCATCAACGACCTGTGCGAGATCCGAGCTGCAGCAAGGCTCTTGCGCCACGACAGCATCCACGGCCCCTTTCCGGGAGATGTCAAAATCCGAGGCGACGACCGACT
>CAYSMT010000035.1:0-2399 GCA_964432135.1 uncultured Acidobacteriota bacterium | reverse complement strand
CGACTGGTCATCAATGGTCGCGAGATCCCCTACTTTCGCTGCCCCACACCCCAGGAGGTTCCCTGGCCCGGCGCGGGCGCCGAGGTCGTCGTCGAGGCGACGGGACGTTTCGCGCACAACGGTGATGCACGCGGTCACCTGCGCGGAGAGGTCAGGCGTGTGCTCGTCACAGCGGTATGCGCCGCCGCCGACCGGCAGATCGTGCTCGGTGTCGACGAAGCGCCGCCGGGACGCGGAGAGCACATCATCGCCACGGGCTCGTGCACGACCCATGCGGCAGCATTGCCACTGTCCTTGCTCGACCGCTGGTACGGCATCGCCAGCGCGGAGATGACGACGGTTCACTGCACGACAGGCTCTCAGGTCACCATCGACCAGCCTCACGCGGATCCGCGCCGAGCCCGCTCCGCGCTGCTCTCGATGATTCCGACCTCGACCTCCGCCCGTCAGGGGCTCATCCGTGCCTTACCGCAGCTCGAGGGACGGCTGAGCTGCCTCGCGATCCGCGTGCCGACGGCGTCGGTAAGCTTGGTCGAGATCGTCGCCTCGATGGAGCGGCCCATTGAGGCGTTACCCCGGCTGCGCGAGCGTTTGGTCGCCCAGGCCGAGGGGCAGCTCGCCGGCCTGCTCGCTACGAGCAACGAAGCGCTCGTCTCGGTCGACTTCAAGGGAAACACCCACTCTTGTATCGTCGACCTACCCTTACTGGAGCGGCCGGGAGAGCGCTTCCTGCGCCTGGTCGCATGGTACGACAACGAGATGGGATATGCGGCGCGCGTAGCCCAGTTGTTGCGCGCGTGGAGGGAGGAAAGACGATGAGTTCCCGCCTGGTCAGCGATCTCTCTGTCGAAGGAAAGACGGTCTTTTTGAGGGTTGATTTTAATGTACCACTCCAACAAGGGGAGATCATGGATGACCGACGCATCCAGGCCGCGCTGCCGACGCTGCGCTGGCTGCTCGAGCACGGAGCGCGTGTCGCTTGCGCCAGCCATCTTGGCCGGCCGAAGGGCGCGCACCGCCCCGAGCTGAGCCTCGCACCCGTGGCACGAAGACTGAGCGAGTTGCTCGAAGTTCCAGTACCCCTCGCCGCAGACTGCATCGGCCCCGCCGCCAAGAACGCCATCGAGCAGCTCGCCGATGGCACCCTGATCCTGCTTGAGAACCTGCGCTTCCACCCGGGCGAAACCGAGGGCGACCCGGACTTCGCCGCGCAGCTCGCAAAGGGAATGGAACGGTATGTCAACGATGCCTTCGGCGCGGCCCACCGCGCCCACGCCTCAGTCTCGAAGGTACCAAGCCTTGTTCAGGGCCGCGCCAAAGGGTTCTTGATGGCCAAAGAGGTCGAGGCCCTCTCGAGCTTGATCGATTCCCCTCAAAGACCTTATTTCGCCATCCTCGGCGGCGCGAAGGTTTCGGACAAGATCGGCCTCGTCGACAACCTCCTCGACAAGGTCGACGGCCTCATGATCGGCGGCGCGATGGCCTACACCTTCCTCGCCTCCCGAGGCGTCGAGATCGGTGCTTCCCGCGTCGAGATCGACAAGCTCGAGCTCGCCCGGCAGCTCGAGGCCAGGGCGAAGGAACGTGGGGTCCAGATTCATCTTCCCCTCGACCACATCGTCGGCACCGATATTGACGGGCTCGCCGTCTCGGGCTTGTCCGAGACGGCCGGCGAGGCCATCGAGCCGGGAGCCATCGGCGTCGACATCGGACCACGCACTCTCGACGCCTTCAAAGGCCTGCTCGGCCCCGATTGCCGGACGGTGCTCTGGAACGGCCCGGTGGGCTTGTTCGAAGCCGCTGACTGCGACAGGGGTTCGCGCCGACTTGCTGAGCACCTCGCACAAATGGAAGCTTTCACGGTCCTCGGCGGAGGAGATACCGCGGCCGCTGCGCGGGCCTTCGGCCTCGAGGAACGCTACGATCACGTCTCGACCGGAGGGGGCGCTGCACTCGAACTCCTTTCGGGCATCGCCCTTCCTGGCATCACCGCCCTCGAGGAGGCCTAACCCATGCCACGCCGTCCACTCATCGCGGGAAACTGGAAAATGCATCACAACCAGGTCGCCGCAAGGGCCTGGTGCGGGCGCTTACATGAGGTCTTCGCAGAGATGGGGACTCTCGCTCCAGAGCAAGCCGAGCTGGCCATTGCCGCCCCCTTCACCTCGATCTCCGCGCTGCGAGAGGGCCTCGGAACGACCGGAGTGCGCGTCGGTGCCCAGAACCTGCACTGGGAGAGCTCCGGCGCGTTTACTGGCGAGATCTCTGCCGGCATGCTCGTTGAGCTCGCCTGTGATTTTGTGCTCATTGGACACTCCGAGAGGCGCCACGTCTTTGGTGAAAGCGATGAACGCATCGCCCGCAAGGTCGCCGCCGCCCGCGAGGCGTGCATCCATGGG
>CAYSMT010000034.1:0-11544 GCA_964432135.1 uncultured Acidobacteriota bacterium | reverse complement strand
GTATGAAGAAAAACGAACCCAAAGCTCGCGACCCGAGTCTTCCGGTCTTCACCATTGGCCAGCCCTTTAGAGCGCGTTACTCGATACCATCCGGGCTTCTGCACGGCTCTTATAACGCTCTCATCTCTCGCCATCCGCGGCACCAAAGTCTGCTGCGAATCTGGATCGCCCTCCCAATTCTTTGTGGGCATCCAGATGGCCTGGATTCTCCGACCCTTCGTTGGTACGCCAGACCCAGCCCGCCTCTTCCGCGACGAAGTCCTTGACAATGCCTACGTCATCGCCTTCCGACTCGTGCGGAGGCTTTTCGATTGAAGCAGCCACCCAGTCTCCTAGGTCGATCCGCTTAGAGCTCGTAGGAAGCTTCTGCCTGACCAGATACTTCGAGAACGAAGGGCGTGAAATAACGCACTCGCTCAACCCGTTCTACCAGGCTTGGATCTCCGGCGTTTGCGCGCAGTGCGCCACATGAGCCATATGAAGCCGGCGATCACCAGCCAAGGCGCAACAAAGAAGATGAGGTAGACGAGTGCAGAGATCGAGGTGGCGAGCACATGAAACGACCTTCCGAAGGCCCTGGAGACGATGGACCAACCGCTTGACTGACCCAGCGAAGCCGACTCAAAGAGTTCAAGCGTGATCGTCGAGACAGCCACCCGTTGATCATAGTAGCGTCGCTCGCCCTTCATGCGTTCGATCTCGGTGACGACGCGCTCGAGCTCGCGTTCTACTTCGAGGAGATCAGACAGCTTTCCGGTCTGCGTTTGCAATATGCCCAGAAGGCGGCTTTTCGTCTCCAGCTTGACAGCAAGTCTCGTTTCCAGATCTGCGTAGTTCTTTGTGATATCTCTTGTGCTGACGCTAACATGGCTCACCTTTCCAAGGCCCTTGATCTCCGCCAAAAGGGACTCGAAGTTGGTCGAAGGCACGCGCACCGTCACAACGCCTTCTTGAGCCCCGTTCGTATCTGACGAGATCTGTCTGTCAGCGATAAGTGCTGCTTGGGATGCCACGATCTTGCTAAGTCCCTCCAAAGCACCATGGACGCTCTCGACTTCTATGCGCAACAACGCCGAACGAATGAGCTTTCTAACCGCCCATCCGTCATGGAAATCTTCGGCCTCACCGGACACTGCATTATCTACGACAGCGGCGACCTTGGACGAATCGAGATTGCGTTTGAGTTCACTTCCCATCTCCTCGGGATCAGGCGACCCAACGTCACAGGAAATCAACGCTAACGCGAGAGGAAAAAGCAAACCCGCCCATAACGCTTTCATCGTCTCTCTCCTTGCCCCCCTATCATCAAGAAGGAATCGACTTGGCTCCCGAGTCGAAACGACCAAGTTGCTCGAGCAGATCGATGCCGTCCCATTCTCCCCAGCGCTCCGTGATGCGACCGTTTCTGATGCGGATGATTTCGATACCCTTGAACGCGATCGTCTTGCCAGTGGCTTCAACCCCAAGATAGGCCCCCCGGTGCGTAGCTGTCGCCGACCAGCGAATAGCGACACTACCTCTTTCCGGATCGACAACCATGTCGTCGAGCTGAGCACTCAGATCTGGAAACGCTGCATAGAGGCTGGCGATGCCTTGCTTGAATCCCTCATTGTTGCTGGCTCTCCCTGCAGCGTCATGATCAACAAAATTGGAGGAATGCAAGCGATCCACAACGCCAACATCGCCATGGCACCAACCCTCCGCAATCCAGCGGCGAGCAATTTCCTCCAGGGCTACGACATCATGACGCGTCA
The DNA here is from genome assembly GCA_964432135.1 of uncultured Acidobacteriota bacterium. GTDB lineage: Bacteria > Acidobacteriota > Polarisedimenticolia > J045 > J045 > JANTFM01. The sequence goes on along the minus strand of CAYSMT010000034.1, from coordinate 9,790 downwards.
CGAACTCCTCCCGCCGAGAGCCTCGGACAAGCCCCAGCTTCAAAGTCGACCGCAGAATCGGGCAAGCGTCCCGGCATGAACGACCATCAAAGGGGTGCAAAGAACTCCGGCGTAATGCGACGGCCGAGCGCGATCTTTATCGGCAACCCCTTCGCTAAGCTGACCATCCCACACGATCCCAAGCCGGGTCGAGGCATGACCCGAGGGGCGATCGAGACTTTGTAAGTGACCATAACCCGTCGCGATGGTCCTTTCTTTTGCGGAGGCACCTCCGCTTGCAAGCCCGTTGGGGCATGGTGGCATCCCAAAGCACCCCCGTCGAGAGGGCCGCTGTCTCTCATTCTAGTGAAGCGCGTCGAGGCCATTCGACTCTTTGATTGTCGTGATAGCGTCTAATCAACATGGGAGATGAGTCATGAGGTGGAGAGGAAGGCGACAGAGCACTCACATCGAGTACCGGCGAGGGCGGAGGGTTCCCCGGGTCGTCAGCATCGGGGGGTTCGGTGGCGGCGGGCTTATGCTCATCCTCCTGCTCGCCGTGGTGTGCGGCGTCGATCCTTCCCAGCTGCTGCAAGACGCTGGGGACGCCAGCCTTCCGGCCGCCTATGATCTTGATCGACCGGCACCCGCTATCAGCGATGAGCGAGCGCAGTTCGTCGGTGTCGTCCTTGCCGATACGGAGGAGGTATGGGGCGCGCTCTTCGCGCGCGAAGGACAACGCTATGAGGAGCCGACCCTCGTGCTCTTCTCAGGTGCCGTTCGCTCAGCCTGCGGGCAGGCTCTCACGGCCTCGGGTCCCTTCTACTGTCCTGGCGATCACAAGGTGTATATCGACTTGCGCTTTTATGACGAGCTCGTGCAACACTTTCACGCCACCGGTGACTTTGCACAGGCCTACGTCATAGCCCACGAGATCGGACATCATGTACAAACCCTTCTCGGAATATCTCAGAAGGTGCACGCGCTGCGGGGACGGGTCTCCAAGAACGACTACAACCGTGCCTCGGTGAGGCTTGAGCTGCAAGCTGACTGCCTCGCGGGGATCTGGGCTCACCACGCTCAACGGAGCTTGCAGAGCCTCGAACCCGGCGATATCGAAGAAGCCCTCGAAGCCGCGAGCGCCATTGGAGACGACGCGATCCAACGCCGAAACCAGGGTTACGTCGTTCCTGACGCCTTCACTCATGGCAGCTCAAAAGAAAGGATGCACTGGTTCCGCCGCGGCGTGGAAAGCGGTGATCTGCGCGTCTGCGACACCTTCGGCTGAGCGCTTCCCCAGCGTGAGCAAAGACTCAGCGGATGATGGCAAATGCGGCTTCACTTAGCAGTCAACTCGGGCATACCGTATTGACAAGCAAATCAATTTATGGCACTAAACCCGCACTCTGGCGCTGTTCGCCAGCTCCGTGGAGGCTCACAAAGGAGGAAGGATGCTCAAGGATTTCAAGGAGTTCGCTGTCAAGGGCAATGTGATGGACATGGCCGTCGGCATCATCATCGGTGCTGCGTTCGGCAGCATCGTCAAGTCTTTCGTTGCCGATGTCATTATGCCCCCGATCGGGATGCTGCTAGGCAATGTTGACTTTTCAAACCTCTTCGTCGTGCTCCACGAGGGAGCGACGAGTGCCCCCTACGAGACGCTCGAACTCGCGAAGGAAGCAGGAGCCGTCACGCTGAACTACGGCGTCTTCTTCAACACGATCATCAGCTTCCTGATCGTCGCCTTCGCCGTTTTCCTCATGGTTCGTTGGATGAACAAGCTCAAGAAGGCGGAGGAAGAGGCTCCCCCCGCCGCACCAACGACAAAGAAGTGCCCGCACTGCTACTCGGAGATCGCCATCGAGGCGACGCGCTGCGCCTTTTGCACCTCGGAGGTGAAGACGAGTTAGCTTGCACCACAAGGTTCGGACATCAAGCCCGGCCCTGCGCCGGGCTTTTTTCTCCCGCCACCTTGCCGGTGAACAGGTTTTCGAGCCGGGGCGACCCGATGAACCCCAGGAGGTCATGCCGACATACTTGAATTTGACGACAAGTAAGCCGCGCCGTAACATGCTCGTAGATGACGAGTGTTCGTGGCGGGCGGTCCTGCAAGGCCGCCTGCGCGACGTCTACAAAGGAGTTACTGATGTCAACCAACTCGATCAGCCTTCCAGCCGGAGGCTCTCGCCTTTCGAAGACCTTCCCCATGACGATCTCCGCCAACGCCATCAACAAGGTCCGCGAGTTCGCCGGAGGTAACGACGAGTTTCAGGGTAAGTCCTTCCGCATCTTGATCAAGGACGGCGGTTGTGCCGGTTTACGCTACACTTTCGTCTTCGATCATCCCCAAGCGGATGACCACCAGACGACGATCGATGGCGTCATGATCGCCATCGATCCCCAGTCGATCAGCTATTTACGCGGCTCTACGGTCGACTACATCGAGACTCTTGATGGCGCTGGCTTCATTGTCCACAACCCGAATGCCGGGAAGACTTGCGGTTGTGGCTCCAGCTTCGGCGGCTGCTGAGCGTGTCGTACGGATAATTCGGGAGAAGGCGCTCCAGTGGACGCCTCTCTCGTATCGCCTTTTGGGGATGCCTAGTCGATTTCGAACTCGCCCGCGTCCATCCGCCGGAGGAGTTCTTTGGCCTCATCGACGCGCTCGGGGCGCACCTGGATCTCGACTCGGCCGAGACCGTCCATCGTCAGCCCATGCACGTTGCGTAGCGCCTCTCCCCAGACGGAGACCTCGATGCCTCGATTCTGCAGGAAGCTCCGGATCAGGTTGGCCTCGACATCACCCTGGCAAACGTAAACAGTGACCGGCGCCCCCGTTGGGTCCTGACTCATGCTTCGCTCCTTACGCAGCTCTGCGCCTGTTCGGATAGCTCCCACAGCACATGCACGCGGGCGGCCAGTTCCTCAACCGGAGGCTTCGGCAGGACATGCGCGCGCACGAAGGACACGACGCGTTGCTGAACCTCGTCGAAATCAAGGCGCGTGCGCACATCAAGATAGCCTGCCTTAGCGAGCTCGTCCTCGAGCTGCAGGATCTTGCTTTCCAGGAATCGTGGCACTTTTCGGGCACGCAGCGCCGCGATAATCTCTACGGCGTCTCCACCGCTGTGTCGCATGAGCTCGGCAACGGGCCCGATAAACTTGTTTGAAACAGCCCCGCTGCGCTCGAGAACACCACGATCGACGGGACGTCCCCGACCCTGCTGATAGGCCTCCAAGAAGGCCTCCACCAACAACAGCTCGCGATCAATCGATGCGCACGCTTCGGCGGAGATCAGCTCGTCGAGCCCGCCGCTCGCGCGCAAAGCCCGGTAGCGACCCGCTGTCAGGACACCACAACTGAGCAGGGCTTGCAGCGTGGCGAGGTCCTCGCTGAGCAAGTAGTAGAGCGGGACCCCGCCCGGATGGATGCGGGGGTCCCATCGGGGGACCCGTATCAATTGGGCGTACTCCTCGGCCGAAAGATCTCCAGGTGGGGGCACGACTGTTGGACGTGCCAGGCTATACGCCATCGTCGAAGGCGCCGCCGCGGCAAGAGCGCGGATCTCAGCGAGGTCCAGCAACTCTGCCGGTGGATGGCCCAACTCCACGAGAAGCTCGTTCCAGCGCGAGATCTCGCCCGGCTCACAAGTAAAGTAGAGAAGTTGGCGATCTTGGGCGTCACTCGCGCGAACGAGACCCTCGATGATGGCCCGCGAGCGCACAGGATCCATCGCGGTCAGCGACTCATCGAGCATCAACGGGACGTGTATTCCTGTCTCGGCGCGGACGATGAAGGCGACGCGCACCGCGAGCAGGAGCTGGGCCCGCGTCCCATCTGAGAGCTGCTCGATCAAGAGCGTCCGCCCGCTGTCCCGATCAACAGCGCGGAATTCCGAGCGCGAGGTGTCGCGCCCGACGGAGAGCCCATAGCGACCCTGCGTGAACAGCTCAAACAATCGGCGGGCCTCGGCGAGAACGGCGGGCTCGTTCTCTCGATCGTGCCGTTCGCGGACCCGCTCGAGCAGAAATTCCCCGGCACTACAGAAGAGAAGCTCGTCGCGTCGCGCTGCGAGTTCCTCTGCCGCCTCATTCCAAGTGACCTGCGCGTCCGCAAGCGCATGCCCCTCTCGGGCCTGCCGTACCTGTTGCTCGATGGCCTCGATCTCGCGCAGCAGGTCGTCCCGGCGTGCCGCAATGGCCTCAACCTGCGCGCACTCCGCGTCAAGCTCCGCCGGAGAAAGGGCGAGCAGCTCACTGACGAGCTGCTCGGGAGCAGACGAGAGTCTTCCTGCGTGTGCCGAGAGCTCCTGCTCGCGGTGGGCCACCGCGCTCTCGGCCTTTCGCAGCTCACCCACAGCCTCACGATAGGCCGCAAGTTCTCCCAAGCGCCGCGCCAGCTCACCGTCCTGGCCGTCTTTGAGCCCTGCCGCCTCAAAGGTTTTTCGGCAGCGCTCGCGCGCCCTGGCGAGCGAAATCGACTGGAGCGCCCGGGCCTGCTCGCGGACCGAAATCTGATCACGCGCCGACTGCGCTTGATGAATACTCCCAAGCAGCTCAGCGATCGCTCTTTGGGCAGCCAACGGGTCGGATGGACGCTCCTTGCCATGCGCCGCGAGAAAGGCGCCAAGGGTTTCCATGGCCTCCTGCTGCTCGGCCACGAGCCGGGCATGCCCGGCGCGAGCGGCCTCGAACTCCTCGTGCGCGCGTTGCCAGGCCGCCAAGCGCTGAACCAACAACGCCGCACGCAGCGGTCGTTCCCCAAAACCCAGACCGGCGTCCTGACACAAGCTGCGGAGGAGAGCGCTTTTCTCGCGAAGCTGCTCCGCCAGAGCTGCGCGTTCCGCCTCCATCTCGCGAGCCCGGCGGCGCGCCTCGGCCGCCCCCTCCACCTCGGCAAATCGCGTACGAAGCTCATGAAGACATTTTTTCACAACGAACGGCGACCACGCGGAGGGGACCGGAAGGCCACTGTCCTCGAAGCGCTGGCGACATGCGACGCGGCTGATCGTCGCGCGTTCGCCGTAGATAAGCTGCATGAATCCAAAGAGACCTACAATGCCGAGACCCGCGAGTAGGTACCACGCGCCGTGCATCGTCGCCCCGAGATAGCCGCCACTGGCTACCATGACGAGGCTCAACGCTCCCAGCAAGATCCGCAAGCGACCGGCACCCCATGGAACGCTCAGCCAGTCCTCGAGGGCGCCGATGGCCTCGCTCAGGGCATGATCATCAGCCTGGGTGCCGGTCTCGAGCAGTTCGAGCAAGCGTTCGAGAGCTTGCCGTGTCGCGGTGAGAGCCTCAATTTCACCCAACAACTCGCCGATCTGCTCCACCATTGCCACTGACGGCATCCGAAGCGATGCCCCGGCGTTTTCCGTGCTCGATGCGAGGGCCGCGGCTTCAGCGCTGTCGTCGTCGGGGTGTTTCCGGCCTAAACTCTCCTCCGCGACCCGGAGCGCAGCCTCCGCCTTGTCCTTGCTTCTTTCGGCTTCGCGTAGCTGGTCGACGAGGCGTACCGCGGCCTGGGCCCGAGCGGACCACTCGGTGTGCTGCTCCGAGCTGAAGCACACCTCGGGAACGGCGCAGGTCGCGATCAATTCGCGGAGTTGAGCAATCTGAGCATCACTCTCCGCGAGCTCGCGCTCCGCCTGCACCTCCTCCTTCCGAGCAATGCTCAGACGCTCAGGCTCGTCTCCAACGAGGCCCTCCATCCCCTGCGGGAACTCCTCGAACGCATGACGCACGGCCTCGAGATGCCGGCGCGCGGTACCGAGACGCTGGACCTCCCCGAGCAGCGAGCGCCGCGCGCGGGCCTCATCGGCGCGCTGGAACTCATCCCTTTTACTGGCCAGGGCTCGCTCACGCTCGGCCAAACGCGCCTGCTGGGCACGTTCGTCGTCGAGCCGGGTCGCTGCTTCTCGCATGGCGATGACTTCTTTGTGGGCGTGTCGTACACCAAGCGAGAACAGCCGCTTCGCTGTCGCCTCGACGTCGTAACCACCAGCGATGCGGCGCCGGATTTCTTCGGCAAGGCTCTCGTCGGTCTCGTCGGCCCGCGCTTTGACGAGCGCCTGCAACCCGAGACGGTAGGCCTGAGCGAGATGATCCGGCGGCAACGCGGGACCCTCGACCTCTTGCCCTTCCTGCTGCCAACGGGTCGTTCCGCGCCCCTCACGAGATGCGAAGAGCTGGCGGCCGCCTTCTTCCCAAACGCTCTGCGCGGCGAAGTCATCGGACACGGGAATTCCCGGCCAAAGCAAAGCAGCTATCGCACGACATATCGACGATTTGCCCGATTCGTTCGGCCCGACGACGATGGAAAGGTTCTGACCTTGCACCCCTAAGCGGATCTCAAAGGTTTGGTCTATGCCGGGCATGCGCTGGATCCTGAGGCGGCGCAGCTTCATTTCACCGGCTCCTTCTGCGTGAGCAGTTCGTCGAGGGCGGCCTCGCCGGCGCGGATGAGCCAACGACGCAGTTCCTCTTCATCGAGCTGCGGAGAATCGAGCCACCGGAAGACCGGCTGCTGGACGAGCGCACGCAAGCTCCGCGCAGCCTGGGCGAGGAGATCTGCTGCGGGCGCACCGCCAACGTGCAAGGCCTGCAGATCCTGGGCCAATAACGCCGGCGGGTCATTCCCTTGGGCGAGGAGATCGAGAGGGTGTTCCGCGCGGGCATCGTTGATGATCTTCTCGACAAAGGCCAGCGTCTCACCCACAGGGAAGATCAGCGCTTGGCTCATCAAGCGCTCCACCTCGGCGCGCAGCGCACGCAAGGCCGGCGAGCGACCGGATAGAGTCACCCGTACACCCATCGCACGCGTCCCCGCGAGCTCTCCACCAAGCCACTTCGCCCGACCGCGCAGCGCATCGACGAGGACGGGGTGCAGCTCCTTTTCCGGCTCCGCTAATGCTGAGACATCGAGATTGAGCCGCTCCCAGCGCAGCGGTGAGAGGGGAACACGTGAGAGAAGGGGCGGCCCCACGCCACCAACGCATAGCAACCAGGCCGAGTGATATCCCGGCTCGCCCGGATCAAGCCCGACGAGCGAACCTAGGTAGCCGAGCGGATGTGAATCTGCCTCGATGCTCGGCTTGTGAACATGACCGAGGAGCCAAGCGCTAACCGGCCACGGGTCGAACTCGGCGCGGCGCACGGGGGCATAGGCTCGCTCGGATCCGCTGAGATCGCAGTGGAGCAGGCCGACCAACGGTGCTTCGCCTTCTCGAAGCTGCGGTGGCTCATCAAAGGGACTCACGTCGTGGCGTGGTGCAGGAAAGGACCATCCGAGCAGCCGCACAACGGTGCGACTGCCCTGCGTGATCTCATGCTCTTCCCAACATCCGCCCTCTCCGAGCAGATGGAAACCACTGATCTGACGCGCTAGGCGCGGCAACGTCTCAACGTCATGATTTCCTGCCACGGCACAAACATCGACTCCCGCGGCAACGAGACGGCCGACACCCTGCTCGAGATGCCCAAAGGCCTCGTAGCGCGCATTGCTTGACTCGACGACATCGCCAGCGAGCACGACGGCGTCGACCCGCTCCGCGATGGCATGCTCCACAACCCGACGCCAAGCAGCCGCAGGGGTCAGCTCGTTGAGCATAACGCCGTGCTCGGCGAGCTGGCGCGGCAAGCGCGTCGGTACACGTCCGAGGTGAAGGTCACCAACGCAGAGGATGCGCGCGCTCACTTTGCTTCTTTCGGCCCGGAAGGGGCATGGCGAAAGCGCGCAAGATCGAGCTTGCCGTTGGGCCGGAATACGACGCCCTCCTCCTCGAGCAGGTGCCGCTGCAAGCCAGGGGGGATATCCGGCATGCGCTCGGTGGAGAGGCCGCCCGAGGCGTTGACGACCCGCTGCCAGGGAACGCCTTCGGGACAACCATGCATCGCCCAGCCCACAGCCCGTGGTGAAAGACGGTTTCCGAGCAGTGTCGCGATCTGGCCGTAGGTCATCACGCGCCCGCGGGGGATTGTACGCACGAGCTCATAGACCTCGTTGAAGGCCCCCGATCTTCCATCGGGGAGATCTCCATGGACACGCTCGTCCGCCACCACTCGACTCCTCGATAGACGCGGGCTGATCCGCACTGGCTCTGGCACTGTGCTCGCACTTGATCGTATCGAAGTGGCGACGTGCGTGCACCTTCTCGGAGCCGCCCAGCCGGTGCAGCTGGTCAGCAAGCCACAGCTCGAGCGGACCAAGCGTAAACCCTCATCGCACGCAAGCGACCCACAATCTGCGACGAAGAACGCCCTGCTCGAAGCACCCTGGCCTCTCGTGACAAGCGTGTAGAATGAGTCGCGATGAGCGCGCAACGAGCACCGGCCGCAACGATCGGCCGGTCGATGAAGTTTGCCTGGGTAGGCCTGTTCGCGCTCGCATCGGGATTCCCCTTCGGTGTCTTCAATGACTTGGTGCCGATTTGGCTGCGCTCAACGGGCACCTCCCTTGAGTGGATCGGCTTGTTGCGCGTGTTCGCGCTACCTTGGAGCTTGAAGTTATTGTGGGCCCCGCTGGTCGACCGTTACGGCGGGCGGCGCTCGTGGATCTCGGCCAGCTTGGTCTTTGCGGCGCTCGCGATGGCTTCGCTCACGCTGCTTTCCGGTGCAGCGGGCACACTGCTGGCGATGGCGCTGAGTGTCTTCACGTTGGCAGCAGCGACCCAGGACATAGCGATCGACGCGTACGCTATCGGCATCCTCGATGAAGGAGAGGAGGGACCTGCCAATGCCGTACGCGTCGCGGCTTGGCGCGGCGGCGTGCTCGTTGCCGGCGGGCTACTCGTCGCGCTGGCCGCGGCCCTTGGGTGGGCACCGCCGATCACCCTTGGCGCGCTCATGATGCTTGTATTGGCGCTCGCCGCGCGCAGGGCGCCCGCACTACGGATCGAACGCGAAGCCCATCAGACCTCGCTTTGGTCAGGACTCATGCACTGGATACGCCGACCGGGTGCGGCTTCGCTGGCAGCCATCGTGCTGCTGTACAAGTGGCCCGACGCGGCGCTGGGACCGATGGTGCGCACTTTCTGGGTCGACGCCGGGTTGAGTCTGCCGCAAATTGGCACGCTGGCGATGCCGATCACGATGGCTTCGACGATCCTCGGCGCGGCGGCTGGCGGCGATTTCGTCGCCCGGCGGGGCATCCTCTCGGGGCTTTTCTGGCTCGGGTTGATGCAGGCCTTATCGAACCTCGCCTACGCTGCCGCAGCCTTGGCCGGCGGAGGACGGGGCGTCGTCTTGGCAGCCGCCTTCGTCGAGAACTTCTGCGGCGGTCTCGCTACGGCGGCTTTCCTCTCGCTCCTGATGAGGGTCTGCGAGAAGAAACGCGCCGCCGTCGAGTACGCGCTGCTCTCAGCGCTTTTCGCCTCGACGCGGGACCTGACCGGGACAATCAGTGGCTTCGGTGTAGCCGCCCTGGGCTACGCAGGTTGGTTTGCTGCGAGCGCACTCTTCGCCATCCCGGGAATCCTGCTCGTCTTTTCGAGAGCTCTCGCGGAGCGTGTCAACGAGAAAGCACTGTTTCGCCCCAAACAATGTTGACCGCGGTCGGGTAGGCCGCGAGGAGCAAAGCTCGGCCCCCCCCAACGCTTTCGAAGCATGGGCTCCTCCCGGCAGTCCATGCGACAATGCCGCACGCAACGCGCTTCACGCTCTGACAGGGGGGTGTCGCCCCTACGAGCGCCGAGGACGAAGATGCACGTACTCGCGGAGATCCAGCTCATTCCCATCGGCGTGGGGCCCTCGGTCCGCGCTCAGGTTCAACGTGCCCATGACATCATCGCCGCCTCGGGGATGATCATCG
>CAYSMT010000033.1:0-11740 GCA_964432135.1 uncultured Acidobacteriota bacterium | reverse complement strand
CACCGCTTCGCCTTTGCCGTGGCGGCTGAGGACGCGCTGGACTGTTGTGTGATGCAGGCCAAGCTGGGCCGCAATTGTACCGATCCGCCACTTCTCCGCGTGGTACAGCCTCAGGATCTCTGCTTCCATGTCTTTGCTGATCATCGCTCTCGATCTCCTGGCGAGCGGATCCTCGGACGGCTCGAAAAACCCCAGCGATGGATGATTCACGGCATCGATCCCCGCAAAGATCACAAAACACCGCCTTGCGGCCACCAAAGACACGGCCGACACCGCGCCGGCCTCTAACTTCTGACGAACTCGCCTCGTCAGGCCGCAGTGTCTCGACCTGCTCTCGAGGAGTCGATGCCTGATGCGTCACTTTCTGCTGGAGGTGTTGACGGTAGCTGCGCTGACGAGCTGCGTGATGGCGGCGTCCGCGAGCCGTCAACTGATAGCGCCGGCCCGCCTCGCGGACCAGCTTTGCACGGCGACGATCACGGCAAGCGGCAGAGCAACAAAGCTGACCCCGGTCGCAACGCGAACAGACACGCACCGACTCTCCGCACTCTACGCAACGAAACTCCCGGTAGCTGGCGTGAATACCGCCCTCCACCGCCAGCCCTTGGACAGAGCCGCCGCGAGGGGCGATACTACGCATATCCAGTGATTTTGCCGCCTCGTGCGGTGTCCTGGCGGGGAGCCGGGAACAGGCCGGCTAGACGTGGACCCGGCCCCCAACCTACTGGCGCAGAGTCCTGTCTAGACGATCTCACTCCGTCTGTCACTCCAGCCCGGAAGCAGCTCCCTCAAAATCCTGACCGTGGCAAGCGGCACTTCCCAAAGCGCCGGCCTGACTCCAGCAAAACCCGCCAACTCGCAGCCATGACCTTGCGGAACACAAAGACGTCTACTGCCTTCCCCCACATAGCCACCACCGATGGCTATCTACTGCGAAAACAGCCGGATTCCCGCGCTATTCCACCGCCGCCAACACTCTGGTGCTTGATCACTCGCGATCTACATGTTGCTGCGAAAAATAGGGGGGTGTGCGAAGCGCCTCTCGCATGCCTCGCTCGCGCATGCGCCAAGCGGGCAAGTGGGAGCAAGCGTGAAGGTTACGGGCCGGAGTGAAGGCAGTCAATGGCTCCATATGATTCCCCTCACCGGAAGATGAGGGATGAGCTTGGTTGGCAGCGCGTTCAGGAAGGCCAGGGGCCAGAAGCGCGCCGGCGGACTCTTCTATGAGGGAGGCGAGGTCAAGGGCGCCAAGATAGCAGGTGCACGTGACCTTCCATCGCCCGAGTTCGGATCGCGTTGGAGGAGCTTCGATCCACTGCGGTCGACGCGGTAGAAGTAGATCATTGGTGGACGGGATGTCCCTGCGCCCGGTTGCACCCAGGTTGAGCCGCTGATGGTACCGAGCACCTTCCAGTTCCCTGTCGGAAGAGATGCGTCCTTTGAGCCCAGGATCTTGAAGGGTCCTTGGCCTCCTGGTGCCCTCCAGCTCAGCCGAAGATCGCTGCCGACGCGCTGGATGTTTAGCTCCCGGGGTGCGCCGTGGAGGTCCTGGAGCTGAATCTGCGAGTGCAACGCTCCTTTCAGGCTTTCGATGGTCGCGCCGAGCTGTGCGGAGCCCTGGCTTGCGCAGAGCGGATGGACACGCATTCCGAAGGGAATCGCAGTGGTCGACGTGCCTCCTAGTGAAAAGATATCGATTCCGTGGCTCCCGATCGAGGCGTCGTCATCATCCGTATAGCCTTGATGGGGAGCATCGTTGTAGTTGGCGTCGTCTTTGTAGTAGAAGGAGCGCTTCTCATAGTAGGGCGAGGGGGGGACATCCCATAACACGGCCAGTCCACCGTCAGGACCTGAGACGATCTGCCAGGGTTGAAATGCGGTGGGTGTTCCCACCTCTGGCACGCCGTCGATGCTCCATCCCGAGGTGTCGTCCTTCGTGATCAGAGTCAGGCCTGTGCGCGGCAGCCAGTCGAAATAGAACCAAATCTGATTGAGCGGGTGGACGCGAAGGTTGAGCCTTCTGACGAACAGGCGGCGGTAGATCAAATCGTGGTGGATTGTGTTTGTGCCGCTGGCGGCGCCGCGGACGTAGCGAATGGCGCGGATGGGTCCGAGCTTGCCTCCAAGGAAGCGGGAAGTTTGGTTCCAGATTTCCTCACTCTCCCCTTTGTTTGGGGCGACGCCAGCTCGTCCCTTGAGGCGGTCGATCAAGTCGTTGCCGTTGCCGCAGGGGGGGCGGACGCGGAGCTCCGTCAGCCGCCAGGGGCCGTCGTAGGCGATGACCATCAGATCGCTCGACACGTCCGAGTTTGCAAGGCCACCCCAGTTTAGATAGCGGGTTTGCGAGCGAGCGAGCTGCGTCCCGGAGAGGACGTAGACCCAGCGGTCCGGTGTCTGAAGCCCTGAGCGGCTGTCTTCCACTCGGATTTCATATCGTTTGGGATCGGCACCAGAGGGAGAAGATAGCTCTGCGGGAGCTCGCTTCTCTCCGGCGTCGCCGAAAAGGAAGACCAACTCGTCGTCGGCATCGAAGAGTCCGTCTTCTTCTCCGAAAACGTCGTAGACCAGCTCCTGAAACTCCTCATTCGTACCGGGATTGAAGGTCTTGCTAAAGCGTTCGTCGACTTGGAAGGGAATCGGGACCAAGGCGTTTGTCGCTTCATCGAAGCGGAAAACGCGTAACGCGTCGACGGACTGTCCCGCAAACCCCGGCAGTGCGGATCCAGCGATAAGAACCGGCTCGTCCCTGATGCTGGGGACTTCACTGCTCGCGGCCTCGATGGAGAGAGATGCCGTGTCTGCTGCGAGACCAGGATGAGTCGTGCCCAGGGCCCCGATGGCTATCACAACAACCAGCATCGGACAGAGTCCAAAGCTCGGAATACATACGGTTCGCATCCTACCCTCCCTCAGATCGCCCGTCATGCTCATCCCCGCCCTCTGCCTACCGGGGAAAACCCACAAGCACGTCGATAAGCTCCGGTGACAAGCGCCGCCGCGCGCGAGAAAATGGCGAGAACTTTTGCAGATCTGCAAAAGGCGCGGTGACGAATCGTGCGTGAAGCGTGAGGCAGATGTTTGCTCGGATCAGGAGTTGCGGTGCGGGTTTGTGCTGTGACGCCCCAGGGCGATCAGGCCGCCCGAGCCCACGAGGCCGGCGGCGAGGGCTGCCGCCGCGATGAGAGCCTCCTGGGGCTTGCGAGGAAGGCGGTTCGGCGCGGTGGCGATGAGGATCTCTTGCTTGACTTCACCATCGCGTCCGGCAATCTTTGCGCCGGCCGCCATCTCTTTGAAGGGCCACAAGACCCACAGGCTTCCGAGCAGCAGCCCGATCAGGAAGGCCATCGTCGCGGAGCGAAAATGCGCGAGCAGGTAGTGCAGCAGTCTGGCGAAGAGCACGATACCGACGATGAGCCCGAGTGCCAACGCAAGCAGCCAGGTCAGCGCCGGCAGGTCGAGCCGACCTTCAGCCAAGCCGCGCTGCAGCCCCGTGAGCTTCGTCAGGACATTCTGGTACTGACCCATCACGAGCAGTACATAGGAGCCACTGAGACCGGGCAGGATCATCGCCGAGATCGCGATGGCCCCAGACCCCATGGCGACGAGCAGATTGTCCGATCCGCTGACCGAGTCCGGGATGACCAGTGTAACGCCGAGGGTTAGGAGGCCTCCGGGGATCGCCCAGAGGAGGACGAAACCGCGGCGTTCCATCATTCCCCAGGGGATCGCAACCGAGGGGAGGATCAGGCCGACGAAGAACGCCAGGGTTGGTGAATAATGTGCGCGTAGCAGGAAGTCGATCAGGAAAGAGCTGGCGAGAATCGTGCTCAGGGCGCCCGCACAGAGCACGACCATGAAGCGGGCGTCGACGCGACGCCATTCGGCCGCGAGCGCGTGACGGGCCGGACGACGCAAGCCCCCTCGCAGGCTCGTCCAGAGTACAGAAAGCGTGGTCGGGCCTAGCGCGTTGAGCGCCTCGATCATTCTGTCGAAGACGCCGAGAATCAGCGCGAAAGTTCCCCCTGAAACGCCCGGGATGATGTTGGCGATGCCGATCAAGCCGCCTTTGATGGCCGTGGTGATGAAACGGCCCCCGCGCGTGGAGTTGCTTTGGAACGTGGCAGGCATCAGGCGAAGAGCCCCAGGGCACAGCAAAACCCCGACTCGTGCAAGAGCCTGAGTTCGTGTATGCGCAGCATGAAGTGGATGACGACGGCTCTTCTCGGAGCAGCGGACCCGGATGAGCGGGTCAGCAGGTGACGTCCTTCAGGCTCAGACCCTCGTCGGCCATGAAGGACATCAGCCCCTTCTTGGTGACGGTCCGCAAGGCGCGGGCGGACAAGCGAATCTTCACCCAGCGGCCCAGCTCGGGGACGTAGATCCGCTTGGTCTGAAGATTCGGAAGCTGCCGCCGCCGCGTCTTGTTGTGCGCGTGGGACACGTTGTTTCCGGTCAACGGGCGCTTGCCCGTCAGTCGGCAACGCTTGGACATGCCTACCTCCCGAGGCCGGGCGTGTTTCCCAAGGGGAAGTATCGCCGGGCTCACCTCTAACTTTGATCTAACCGTGGCTTACTGGGTTGTTAACAATATTGCAGCGCCCGATGATAGCGCACCGCGGGCCGGTCGTCACACGGAGCCAAGGAATTGGCGCCGGTGGCGCGGTTTGCTCCGCGTGGAGGCTAGGATCATGCGCCGTAGATGATCTCCATGTGTCGTGTGCGCCGTGCCGCTAGCCACAATGCCGCCAAGGTGAGCAGGAGCAGGCCGGGGAGCGCGAGCCAGATCGGGGTCGGCTCCGCGACGATGGCGAAGGGACCGTCGGTGATCGGCATCGGTGCTGCGGAGCGCAGGTAATGCAACACGCTAAGCTTCTTGAGTAACGGCGGCAGGAAGACGTTGATCGTCTCCCAGACCCACAAGAGCAGCCCTGGGATGACGGGGTTTTTTAGCAGGAGGCCCAAGAGCAGGAAGATGGCACCGTAGCCGACGCAAGCAAAGATTGTTACGAGTATGAATCCGAAGCCCTGACGTAGCCCCTCGTAGCTCAGAAGGAAGGTCGTCGCCGTGGCACTGCGCGTCGCGAAGGGCATCAGCACGAAGCAGGCCAGGGTTGTCGAACCATAGATGATGACAGTTGTCAGCAGGCCGGCGAGGTACTTGCCCGCGACGAGCACCTCGCGGCGCAGGGGCACGAGAAAGTAGTAATGCAGGCAGCGGGTGAGCATCTCGCCACGGAAGACATTCATGAATACGATGCCGCAGCCGATAAAGGTGACGATCATCAGCACGAAACTGAAGTAGAAGCCCGTGAAGCCGTCGCCTTTGATCTCCATGTCCAGGTCTTTGCCGAAAGCAATGCGTAGCAGAACCATCATTACGTTCAAACCGACAGGCAGTGCGGCCAGCAGGTAGAGCCAGATGGCGCGTCGGGAAAAAAGGTTGCGGCGCAGATCCATCCGCAAGATCGAAAGAATCTGACTTCTCCACAGTGCCCATCCCTCTCCGGGATCGCCACGACGGAGGACCAAGGGGGGCGTGCTGGTCATGAGGCCTCTCCCTCGCTGCCGATGAGGTAACGGTAGACAGCGTGGACGTTTTCGTCGGCCGGCATCACGCCCTCGATTGTGAGATGATTGTCGAGGATTAGCCGGTTGAGCAGTAGATAGAAGGCGTCGACATCCCGCGTAGCAACGACCAGGCCGCGCGCGTCCTCGTGCACTCGAGCCTCGACGGCCGAGTCCTTTTCGAAGATGCGCGCCGCCAGTAGAGCCGGACGATCGCAGCGGATGCTCACCTGAAAAGGCCGCTCGTTGATCTCGCTACGCACGCCTTGGATATCGCCCTCAGCGACGACAAAGCCGCCTTTGAGGATGATGACCCGATCGGAGATTAGGTCGACCTCGTGCAGGATGTGGCTCGAGATCAAGACGTGCTGCCCTTCTTCGGCTAATTCTTGGAAGAGAGCGATAATCTCTGCCCGGGCGAGCGGATCGAGGCCGTTGAGTGGTTCGTCAAGAACGAGCACATCGGGAAGGTGGGCGATGGCTTGGGCCAGCTTGATACGTTGGCGCATGCCCTTGGAGTAGCCGCCTACGCGGCGGTGAGCGGCGTCGGTCATCCTGACGCGTTCTAGGGCGCGCTCCGTCAGCTCACGAGCCTCGATATCCCGGTAGCCGTGCATCCTCAAGAAGGACAGGATGAAGTCGTAGCCGTTAAGGCCCGGAGGAAAGGCGTCGTACTGGGTGCAGTAGCCGATGCGCCGAAACAGGTGTTCCGGCTCATCGGTCGGGATGCCGAGAGTCAGGATCTCGCCTCGGGTCGGTTGTAATAGCCCCGTGACGAGATTCATCAAAGTACTCTTGCCCGATCCATTGGGTCCGACGAGACTCGTGATGCCTGGCGGGATCTCAAGGCTCACGCGGCCCAGACCCATGACGTCGCCATAAAACTTCGAGACCTCGTGGAAGACGATCGACTCCTGACCGGGGCGCGCGCTGGGCGCGATCATCGGACAACCTCATAGGCACGAACCTTGGCGCGCAGCATCAAGAGCGAGAGGGCAGAGATGGCGAAGAGCGCGGCCCAGAAGGCGAGCGCCGGCAGGCCCGAGGCCGTCTGGCCGTGGTAGATCGAGCGCAGGATCGAGGCGATGATCATGGGCATGCTGACGAGATCACCGAGGCGGGTGGAGAAGACGCCGTTGATCATCCCGCCGAAGGCGCCCGATGCCAGGTAGATGGCGACGAGCAACCCGGTTGCGACGGGTCGCCAGCGCAGCCAAGCGGAGAAGGCGAGGGCCATTAGTCCGGTGACGAGGATCCATGCCATGGGCCAGAGCGTTGTTCCTATCGCGAATCGCCAGTGGTCGACCAACCACGTGCTCCCCTCGAGGTAGCTCTGCAGCAAAAGCATCAGCGAGAGCGGTACGAAGGTGATCGCGCCGCCGAGGATCGCGATCACCGCGAACTTGCCCAAGAGATACTCGCTGCGGGAAAAAGGACGTGATAGGTAGAGCGCCAACGCGTTATTTGTCAGATCAGCGGAGATGAGTGTCGGGCCGACGACGAGCACGACGAGGTATAGCTGAATCGACTGAAACCAAGTGAACCACTCAAAAAAACCAGCACCGATCGGCAACAACTGCCTCGCTGATTCGATCTTGAGAACGCGGAGTGCCTCCGTGTTGTGATGCAAGTAGATCATCAGGCTGCCTACGATGGGGGCAAGATAGCACAGCAGATAGTAGGCGAGGAAACGGCGCGAGGCGAAGACCTCGCTGAAGGCGTAGCGCGTGGGCACCAGGAAGCGCCAACGTTCGCTCGTCAGCGTGCCCTCGAAGGGCTTGTAGTGCCGGTCATAGACGGCCATTGTCGTCCTCCATCGCCTTGAGGAAGATGTCCTGCAGCGAGTCGCGCTTGAAGTCTAGGCGTCTAATCTGAATCTGTTGTGTTGCCGCGATCTCGTAGATGTCCCTCAGCTCGATGCCAGGGGGAAGAACCGTCTTGAGTCGGCTGCCCTTGAGCAGGGCGCACTCGCAACCGAGCGTGGAGAGAGCGTCGACGAAAGCGCCGTTGCTACCTCGGGTTTCGAGCTCGACGAAGCGCTTGTTGGCTTGGCGTTCTTCCTCGAGGTTGCAGTAGGTTGCAATCTTCCCATTTTTGAGGATTAAGACCTCTTCACAGGCCTCTTCGACATCCCGCAGCAGGTGCGAGGAAAGCAAGATGTAGATCTGCCGCGTTTCGCGGATCTCCTCAATCAGCTCGAGCATCCGCTGTCGAGAGGGCGGATCGAGCCCATTGGTCGGCTCATCGAGGAAGATGACCTTCGGTCCGTGGACGAGAGCTTGGGCCAGTTTGGCACGCTGTTTCATGCCTTGGGAATAGGTCTGCAGCTCGCGGTAACGTGCTTCACCGAGGCCGACATAGTGCAGCGCTTCGTGGGCGCGTTCGAGCGCTGCGCGTGGCCCGAGACCGCTCAGCTCAGCCATCAAGCGTACGAAGCGCACGGCGCTCATGCGCGCGACGAAGGCGTCCCGCTCAGGCATGTAGCCGCATAGCGCGCGCACGCTGCGGGTCTTGCGTCGGATGTCGTGGCCGAAGACCCGTGCCGTGCCCGAACTTGGTCGATGAAAGCCGAGCAAGGTGTGGATCAAGGTTGTCTTGCCCGCACCGTTCGGGCCGAGCAAGCCGATCGAGCGGCCTGAAAGCTTGAGCTCGAGGTCCTTGAGGATCGGCCGGCGGGCGAGGTGAACGTTGAGATGGTCCAGCTCGATGATGGGCTTCGTCATTCTCCTTGCGAACCCCCAGCCGCCGAAGGAGGTGACGGCTGCTCCAGCATACCCTGAATCCCGAAGACACTGGACAGATGCAGCAGCGATTCGATGTCGACCGCCCCCTCCGGGGCACTGTAGCCGACCGTGAGCTGCTTCTCGCCCGCGTAGGCGTAGAGCAGGGAAGCGGAGGCGCTGTTCGCGAGGCGGTCGATCGCCGCCTGCTGGTTGTTGGTCAGGTTACTGGCGGCCGTCGAAGCGAGCCCCGTGATGGTCGGGCCGAGCTTGCTGCTGATGTCCTGGTAAAGCATGGCGGAGAAATCGACGTGGCCGTCAGAGGGCAGGGTCGCGCGGAAGCGCGGGCTCTCGGTGAGGTGAGTACCGGCGTCGTGGAAGCGTAAGGCCCGCTCGAGCAGGGCGCGAGATGGTGCAGCAATCAAGTAGCCCCCTTCGAAGACATAGTCGATTTCGCTGAGCCACAACGCGGGTAGGTGCAGCGTGTAGACCGTACGGCTGCCGAACGGGGCGCTCGTCAGGCGCAGTTGTTTCGCGCTCGTTTCGTGAGCATCGAGCTCCCTATTGACTTGTTCGACCATCCATTCGAGGTCTTGTTGTAAGCCCGCCGGGTCGTAGACCTCAAGCACGGCTTTCCAAGCCGGTTTTGGCAGCAATGGTCCATCGAGGGCGAAGACAGCCTCCCCGCCGAGTCGCGCTGCGAACTGTCGCGCCATCGTCTCGCCCTGATCCAGATCGCGTTGCTTGCGGTGCTCCGCGAACTCGGGGCTAATCCGGTCGAGAATTGAGATCCATTCATCGACGAGGATGGTCGGTTCCTTGAGGGCGACGGCAAACACCGCGCTCGCCTCTGGCGAAACGAAGTCGAGCGCGCCCATCGGTGCGGGCTCTGCGAGCAGGCCTGCAACGGCGCGACGTGGCCGGCGGAAGCTGATCTGTGCGCGATCGACGATGCCCTGGGGGCCAGCCTTGTGCTCGGCGATCAGGCGTTCGAGGTCCGTCAGGCCCAAGGCTTCGAGAGTGCGGGCTTCAGAGTTGATCGGCGAGTTCGCTCGCGCGAAGGAGAGGATGCGTTCAAGATCCGCACCTACGATCCAGGCGACACCGTCTCGATAGGCGCGCATCAGGTCGGCGTGGAAGGGCGTATCGACCAAGCCAGGTGCGGCGCCCCGTCGACGCGTCTTCAGCGCCGAGAGCTCCGCGGGAGAAGGCGAGATCGCAAATAGCTCTCCGTCGATCCAGCCGTAAAACTCGGGGTGCTTGTTAGCGACGGGCCGTGCTTGATCAGGATCGTCGATCAAGTGCAGGCCGAGCATCTCAGGTGTGGTCTCCTCGAGACGTTCGAGTTGCTGGTCGATGAGCTTTCGGAAGGCTGCCGGATCCTCTAAAGAGGCCATTAGCAACAGACGCGGAGGGCCACCCTGATTTGTGTCTTCGACGAAAGGAGCAACGGTGAGAACGAACTCGGGGCCGAGGGTCGCTCCGAGTCGAGCTATGGTCTGGACCGCGTCGTCGATCTGATGGGCGAGTCCTTCCGGTAACGCGACTTCCTGCCACCAAGCGTTGAGCACAGGACTCTGTCCGATACGCTCGTTGAGAATGTGGTGGGCGTCGACGACGATCGGCGCGATGTTCGGCATGGCAAAGTAGACCATCGTATCCGGTGCGGCGAGTGCTAGTAGGTTGCTTTCGTGCCGTAGTTCTGGTGTGCGAATCCTCGCTTTCAGCTCGTGCTGGAGCGCGACGAGCTCCTCGAGCAGAGCGAGGTGCTTGTCGAGCTGCTTGCTCCAAGCGATCTCTTCCTCGATGGGAACTTCGAGCAGGCTCTGTTTGGTGTTGACTTGGTCGCCGGGGTGGAGGAGCGCTTCGTCGCCGCTGTAGTCGACCTGAACCTCACCCTCGATGACGGAGACCCGAGAGCCCTTGGTTCCTGTATTGACCGAGAAGACGGTTCCCGTGACGGAGACGAGGCAGTCATCAGTGGCAACGTAGAGCTTGCCACGCCGTTGCTTGGCAGCCTCGACGATGACATGGCCGCGATCGAGGTGAATGGTCTTGCTTGTGCGCTTCGAGGTGAGCGAGACCTGAGCTCGAGCGCTCATCTCGATCATCGAGCCGTCGGAGATCTCGAGGAAGGCAGAGGAGGCGCGTCCCGTCCGGACGACCTCTCCCGGGGCGAGAAGAGCCCCGGCTTCGAGTGCTCCTCTTTCGGGATGGCTGACGCTGTAGAGTTCGCCGTCGATGGAGCGCACACTCAAGCTGCCACCGCTTCCGGGGAGGTAGCTCCAGCCCACCACCGTGATCATGACGGCAGCAACGATAGCTGCGACGAGAGAGGTGTAGCGAGTCATCAGGAAGCCCCGACGCCGCACGCTCGTCGCACTCGGGACATTTCCTCCAGCGCGAGCCATCATCAACGCCTTGCGGCAGGGTACGCACTCGCGGGAATGGTCCTCGACAAGCAACGCCTGAGAGGCGCTCAGCTCGCCGGCGAGGAGTGCCGGGAAGAGCGCTTGATAGTCTGAACAACCGCGCAGAGGGGGTGCGGTTGCAGGGCTGGTGGCGCTTTCATGGCTATGAGCTTGGAGGGGGTTGGCCTCGGCCTCGAGCTGGCTCCATACGCGGCGAGCGGCGGCGTCGATCTGTTCCGGGGAGAGCTGCTTGTCGCGAATCTCGGTGGTGAGACGATCGAGCATGTCATCGTTAATCTGGTTGTTGTCGGTCATGGTCATTCTCCCTCGGAAAGAGCGAGCAGGTCCTTAAGCTTGTGCCTGGCGCGGTGCAGGCTTACGCCGACTGCGCCTTGAGATGCGCCGGTCATGTGCGCAATCTCCTGATTGCTGTAGCCCTCGAAGTAGCGCAACGCGAAGGTTTCCGCCGTGCTCGAGCTCAACTCGGCGAGGGCGGCTCGTAGGCGCTCGTGGGCTTCGCGGCCCAGGAGCTGGCGGTCAGGTGCGGGTCGTGCGTCGCGGGCTTCGAAGGAGGGAAGCGCTTCGAGAGCTTGTGCGCGTGCGCTGACGCGACTGCGGACGACATCGAGTGCCTTGTTGATGGCGGCACGTCGCATATAGGCTGCCGGTGTCTGCGAGAGATCGGGGGCAGCTTCTCTGCGAAGCAATCGGAGGAAGACGGTCTGGAGCACATCCTCCGCGTCGCTGCGGTTGCCCGTGACGCGGTAGGCGGCCGCGAGCACTTGGGCGTGATGCTCACGGAAGACGCTCTCGAGTTCCTCGGTTGTCATCGGGGCCTCGTCTCGCTTCGGTGCTGCGTGCACGTTGCTCTCCTTGTGTTGCTTTTCATCCATGAGAACGAGGCTCCTTCCCATTTATTACCGGCTGACCAGCATTGAAGATCGTTTCTTGGTCGAGGCCTGAAGCGCAAGTAGTTTAAGTGAAAGGCCTTTCCAAGCTAGCCGAGGCTTCGACGGAGTCGAGGCTTGGGCACCTGGCGGGACG
>CAYSMT010000032.1:0-11818 GCA_964432135.1 uncultured Acidobacteriota bacterium | reverse complement strand
AGCAGCCTCGTGTAACGGTAGATGCGGTAGCCAGCGACCTGCTCTTGGTCTTCGTTTGCGTCGAAAAGGACATCTCTCCAGCTCAGGTGAAGCTGCCCGGTCTCATCGATTTCGAGCATCAGGGAGTCGACCGGTTCAGGCGGCGTGCCGTCGACGATGAAGCTGCCGACGCCGTCGATCGGCTCCCAAGCACCACTGCCCTGTGCGCGTGAGGCGCGCCAGAAGTACTGTC
Source organism: uncultured Acidobacteriota bacterium (assembly GCA_964432135.1). Lineage (GTDB taxonomy): Bacteria > Acidobacteriota > Polarisedimenticolia > J045 > J045 > JANTFM01. The sequence goes on along the minus strand of CAYSMT010000032.1, from coordinate 11,586 downwards.
CACTGCGCAGCCTACCGCGGACCCGGTAATGGATGCCCTCGTAGTTCTGCGGCGTGTATTTTTCGGGAAGGTCCTCGATGCCGTGCAGGTCGCCGAAGATCCAACCCCCGGTCTTCTCTCGCGAATCAAAGCTCGCAACGATATTTTCGAAGTCATCGTCGACAGCGACCTCGATCCGGTAATAGACCTCGGCCTCTGGCGAACCGCTGGCTTCGATGTAGAACTCGAAGTTGGGCGCGACGGCTTGGTCCCTGTCCGGCGCACCAACGCGCTCGCCTGAATACGCAAACGCCCACGAACTCCCTAAGAGGAGGGCGGAGCACATCAACACATATCGGACGACGGCGCTAGCCAAACGCGTCATGCTGCTCCTCGGTGATGACCTTCACCACCGACTTGTTTTATACCGCTCGCCCCTCGTCTCGGCAAACTCTGCGCCTCGAAGTGCTTTGTCCGGTATCCCTCAAAAGGGTACGTCGCTATCGGAGAAACTTGGGTCGCCCTTCGGAACGCTTTCGCCCGAGTAGCTGCCGCCCTGCTCGCCGCTGTGGTCTGCGCGACTGCCGAGGAGCTGAACGTCATCGGCGCGGATGTCGCAGCTCACACCATGGAGGCCATCCTGTGTTGTGTACTCGCGGACAGTGAGCTGGCCAGTGACGTAGACCTGCTTGCCCTTGAGCAAGTAGGGCTTGATCTTCTCGCCGCGATTACCCCAGAAAGAGATGCGGTACCAGCGGGTGACCTCCTGCCATTCGCCCTGTTCACGCACGCGCTGATTGACCGCGATCGAAAACTCGACCACGGGAGTGCCGCTGCCTCCTACCATCTTGACCTCGGCGTCGCGCCCGAGGTTGCCGATCACCGTCGCTCTCGCCATCGATGCCATCGTGGGATCTCCCTTCGCTGTTACGAAAAGCGAGACTCGCACAGGCCTGCGAGACGGTCAAGTTTGGGCTAGGTTGTCTCGTCCCACAGAGGAGAAGGGCGGTTATCATCGAGAGCGAGGAGGCCATGTGTGAAGGTGCTCGTGCAGCGGGTGAGCCGGGCTGAGGTTCGGGTCGATGGGCGGGTCGTCGGGCAGATCGCTCGGGGCTTGGTTGTCCTGCTTGGTGTCGAGAAGACGGACACGCTGTCGATCGCCAGCTGGTACGCTCGCCGGATCGCGGCGATGAAGTTCTTTGCCGACGAGCAGGGCCATCGTTGGCGTTGCTGCGCCAAGGAGGTCGCCGCCGAGGTGCTCGTCGTCTCCCAGTTCACGCTCGCAGCGCAGACCCGCAAGGGGCGTCGTCCTTCCTTCGATCCTGCGGCGGCACCCGAGCTGGCGGAGATGCTCTACGAGCACTTTCTCGCGGCTCTCGAGACCGCAGGCCTGCCGATTGCGCGTGGTGTTTTCGGGGCCCAAATGGAGGTGGAACTCGTCAACGATGGCCCGGTGACTTTCCTCCTCGAGGGGCCTTCCGAAACTTCCGGCGGAGCGCATTAGATATGATGGGCAGGTCTGCCAAGGCGCCACCGGTCGTGGGAGCTGCCGCAGATTTCCTTGACGATTTGCTTGCTGTGCGTGGTCTTTCTCCCCGGACCGTAGCCTCCTATCGACGAGATCTCATGGACCTCAAGGCCTTCTTGAAGGCCCGGAATGGGAGTGTTCTGGCCGAGGTGAAGGAGGTGGAGATCGAGGCTTGGCTGCGTCGGCCTGGCGCCCGCCACGCGTGCGCGACGCTTGTCGGCGCTGCGTAGCTTCTTGCGCTATCTGCGAGCGGAGGGTTTACGAAGCGACGATCCTTCCGCTCGGGCTCGCGCGCTGCGCAAAGGTCGTTCACTGCCGCGGGTTCTCAGCGAGCGCGAGGTCGAGGCTCTCCTCGCGGCGCCGGATCGTAAGACGCCCCTCGGGGTTCGTGATCATGCGATGATCGAGTTGCTCTACGCCACCGGCCTGCGCGTGTCCGAGCTCGTCTCGCTCGAGATCCGGCAGCTCGATCTTCGACGCGGACTGGTGCGTGTTGTTGGGAAAGGAGGGCACGAGCGCCTTGTGCCCCTCGGTCGCCAGGCCCTGGTGGCGCTCGTGAACTATCTCGACAATGCCCGCCCGGCTTTTGGTGCCTGTGGTCAGATCCTCTTTCCATCGCGGCGCCGGCGGGTGATGACACGGCAGACCTTCTGGTCGAATCTCCGGCGGCTCGGGCGAGAGGCTGGGATCTCGAGCGTGCGCCTTTCGCCTCACGTCGTAAGACATTCCTTCGCGACCCATCTCGTCGAGCACGGCGCCGATCTACGCACGGTGCAGCAGCTTCTTGGGCACCAGGACATCTCGACGACGGAAATCTACACCCACGTCGCACGCGAGCGATTGCGCCGTCTCTACGATGCGCACCATCCCCGCGCCTGACGCCGGTGCGGCAGACCTTGCTGCTATGATTCGTTTCACGAGGCGCCCCGCCGCGGCTGCGTAGCCATGGATCCGGCGCTAGTGGCAGGAAGGTGAGCTGAGCAGGCAGGAGGGCCGAGATGGCCGAGTGTGATTTCGAGAAGCCGATTCTCGAGCTAGAACAGAAGATCGAGGAGCTCGCCGGTTTAGCCGATCCGGCGCTCTCGGAAGAGATTGGCGACATGCGCGTGCAGCTCGAAAGGCTGCGCCGGAAGGTGTACGCCCGTCTCGATTCCTGGCAGAAGACCCAGGTCGCACGGCATTCCCGCCGCCCTTATACCCTCGATTATCTCGCGCAGCTCTGCGAGGACTTCACCGAGATGCATGGGGATCGGCGCTTCGCGGACGATCCGGCGATCGTTGCTGGTTTTGCGAGTTTTCGCTCTCGTCCCGTAGCCATCATCGGTCATCAGAAAGGGCGCCACACCCGCGAGAAGATTCGGAGGAACTTCGGAATGCCGCGGCCGGAGGGATATCGCAAGGCACTGCGCGTGATGAAGATGGCCGAAAAGTTCAGCCGCCCGATTCTGAGCTTCATAGATACGCCGGGCGCCTATCCCGGAATCGACGCCGAGGAGCGGGGGCAGGCGGAGGCTATCGCGACTAATCTGCGGGAGATGGCGAGCTTGAGGGTTCCGATCATCGTCACCGTGATCGGGGAGGGTGGCTCGGGGGGGGCGCTGGCGATCGGTGTGGGGAACCGGGTCAACATGCTCGAGTATTCGATCTACTCGGTCATCTCGCCGGAAGGCTGTGCTTCGATTCTCTGGCGGGATGCGGCCCGAGCGCCCGAAATGGCTCGGGCATTACGGTTGACAGCGCCGGAGCTCGCGGAGCTCGACATTGTCGATGAGGTCATCAGTGAACCGGCGGGAGCGGCCCACTCGGATCCGGCGGCGGCGATCGCGGCCGTCGGTGATCTGCTGGGCGCACAGCTCGAGCAGCTCGAGCAGCTCAGCACCGAGGAGATCGTGGCCGACCGCTACGATCGCTTTCGGCGCATAGGACGCTTTGCCGAGGTCATTTGATTTCGGAGGAAGGGTCTTCGTCTTTCGCGCGTCGCCACAGCGTATCGAGCTGGCTCGTATCGAGATCGGACAAGCTTCGTTCCGCCGCTTGGGCGAGCGTTTCGACATGGCGAAAGCGGTGGCTGAACTTACGGCTCGCCCGTGCGAGGGCGCCTTCAGGGTCGACCTCGAGATGCCGCGCGAGGCTCGCAACGGCGAAGAGCAGGTCGCCCATTTCGTCATCGATGGCGATCGCGTTGCTTTGCGCTATCGCCTCCCTCAGCTCGCGGAGTTCTTCCTCGATCTTGGCGAGGATCGTGGAGGGGCCGGGCCAATCGAAGCCGGCGCGGGCGACGCGCTCCGTCAGACGATGGGCCTTGACGAGTGCGGGCAGATGGTTCGGGATGCCATCGAGAGCCGATCGCCGCTCGGTCTGACCAGCATTCTGCTTTTCCTGCCGTTTGATCTCATCCCAGCGTTCGACAACCTCTTCAGGCGTATCGGCCTTTCCCTCCGCGAAAACATGGGGGTGGCGTCGAATGAGCTTCTCGCAGATGCCCCGAACGACGTCCTCAAAGCAGAATGCTCCGGCCTCCTCACCAAGCCGAGCGAGAAAGACGACTTGTAGCAATAGGTCGCCGAGTTCCTCGGCGAGGGGTTCCCAAGCCCCCCCATCGATCGCGTCCGCCACCTCGAAGGCTTCTTCGAGCAAGTAGCTGCGCAGGCTCTTCCGGGTCTGCGCGCGGTCCCATGGGCAACCGTCCGGCTCTCTCAACTGGGCCATGATTCCCAGGAGTTGGCTGATTTCGCTCATCTTGCGCTCTCCGATAGATGTCCGAAACTGTTCATGCACTTTCGTATCGCTGTGGATGGAGATTCCTGCTGGATGGTATTCTCCGCGAGACCCTAGATTTCCCCTCGGTGTCGAGGGCCGATGCGAGCCACGGGAGAGAGGTGCGGCATGGGCGAGAATAATCCGGGCAAGGACGTGCCAGGGCAAGAGCGCGCGACCGGAGAGGATGCTGTGGAGGGCAAAGCACGAGAGGCCCGGTCCCACGGCCGGGTCGAGCTACCCGGAGGAGGGGTGCTCGAGTCCTCCGAGGAGGAGACGCACGAGCTTGAAGTGGGCTTCGGGGATCTGGTGCGGCCTTTTCTGATGATGGGACTGACCGGTGTGGGTGTGCTACCGCACCCGGACACCGGCAAGCCGGCGATCGACCTCGCGTCGGCGCGGCACGCTATTGCGGCTCTCGAGGTGCTTGAGGCGCGCACGGTCGGGCAGCGCAGCGACGAGGAGACGCGGATGCTCGAGCACGCTCTCTTCGAGCTGAAGATGCAGTATGTCGAAGCGAAGGGACGGTCGGAGAAGGCATGAGCGGTGGGGAAGGCAGCAGCGTGCGGAGGGCGTGTCCTCGTTTCGTCCGCGCTTGGATACGGGCGGGGGCTGCCGCGCTGATGCGCTCGGTGGGTTCTTGCTTGCGTTGCTGGCCCTTTGCTGCACGTTGCTTCGTCGCGGCATGGCTGTTTTTGCCTGTGCTTCCCGCGGCCTTGGCAGGGGGATCCGCAGTGCCCGAGATGGCACCGAGCGCGGCCCAGGGGAGCGGTGATTTCCCCGACGTGAGTCGGGCTCTGGTCAACCGCATCGAAGCTCGCTGGTGGCGTCTCAAGGGGGTCGAGGCCCGCGGCGATCGCGCAGCTGCTGTGCGTGCCGCGGGCGATCTGCGTTCGCTGCTGGACGACGAGGGTGTGGCACGTTTCGAGGCCCTCGGTCTTGCCGCCGCGATCGCTGGGCAGACGGCGGTCGAGGATGGCCGGCCGACCGTTGCCGTTTCGGTATTCCAACTGAGCCGCGAGTTGGATCCCTACTCGGCGCGCGGTTGGTGGGGGGAGGCCTCGGTCAAGTGGCACGGAGGCCGGCGCATGGAGGGCCTGAGCCTGTTCCTGCGCGCTTTGCGCGTGCGCTGGCGCTCGTTCTGGGTGCGTTTGGCAGATGTTGTCAACCTCGCCGTGATCCTCCTGGGCGGCCTCCTGCTCTCCGGAGCAGTGGCGGTTCTCGTGCTTCTGCTCAAGCACGGCCCGGAGCTCGCCCGAGAGATCGACGATCGCTTGCCGGGGCGCTGGCACCCCATGTGGCGTACGACGATCGGCTGGGTCGTGCTGCTCGCGCCTCTCGCGCTGCTGATCTTCGGCGCTTGGAGCCTTCTGTTCTGGGTTGTCTTGCTGGCACCTGCCTGCAACGGCCGGGAACGCGGACTGCTCTATGCCTTTCTTGTCCTGCTCGCCCTGTCTGTGCCTGCGATGGGCGGGTTGCGCTTGCTTACGACGGTTGCTGCCTCAAAGCCGGCTCAGGTCGGCATCGCGGCGACGGAAGGGGCCCTGCGTGCCGATCTGGTCGAGGGTTTGACGGAACTGAGCGCGGCCCATCCCGAAGTTGCGCTATGGAAGATTCAGCTTGCTCGATGGTTCGCTCCCTCCCATCCCGATCTCGCCTTGCCCCTACTGCGCGAAGCGCGCCAGCTCACACCTGGCGATCCGCGCGTCCGCATCTTGCTGGGTAATGTTCTGTTCCGGGTGGGAAAGTACGAGGCGGCGGGGGTGCACTACCGTAAGGCTCTCGAGCTCGATGAGGAGAACTTGCTCGCGCGCTTTAACCTCGCCCGTGTTCAGCTCGCGGTCTTCGCCTTCGACGAGGCGGACGAGTTGCTCGTCGATGCCCGCAAGCTCGCACTCGATCGTGTGCGTGAACTCGAAGCGCAAACCGGAGAGGACGACGTCGCAGACCCGCGTTTCCTTGTCTCTGAGGCGGTCACGGAGATCGTTCGTCACGAGATTCGGCCTCATCTGCGCCGAGTGATCAGCCCCGTCAATCCGTTGACGCTCATGGCGCTGGGCGCCCTGATCGGCGCGTGGGTCCTCCGCCTGCGTACCGGCGCTATCGATTCCCACCGATGCGAGACCTGCGGCAAAGCCGCTGGTGCGCGGCGCGGAGATCTCACCGAGACGGGGGTTTGCACCGCCTGTCATCACCTTTTCTCTCGCCGCGAGGGGCTCGCGCCGGCGGCGCGCAAGGAGCAGGCCCGCAGGATCGAGAACTACTTGAGCAGCCTTTCGCGAGAAAGGAACCTCTCGCATGTGTTCTGGCCGGGGTTGGGGCTGATTCACGAGGGGCGGGTTTGGCTCGGCTGGTTGATGGCCTCGCTCTGGGCCATCCTGTTCCTCGGTGCGTTCTTGCCGCAACGCCTGCTTCCACCGCCGGCTTTTGCGCTGCTTTGGAGACCGGGGCTGCTCTGCTTGATCTTCGCCGCGTTGGTTTGGATCCTCTGTCAATTTCCTTTCTTGCGACCGCGCCCTGTTGATCGCCGCGGGGGGAGGTGAGCCATGGCGCTGAAGGGAACCCTCGGGGACTTCTCTTTGACGGACATCCTGCAGCTCATCGGCTTGCAGCGGAAGACAGGATTGCTGCTGCTGCGTCGGAGCGAGGAGGAGATCAGCATCTCTTTTGATGCGGGGCGAATCGTGGGAGCGGATTCCGCTACGCGTCCTATCGAGGACCGGGTCGGGAATCTACTCGTGCGTACGGGCAAGCTCACCGAGGCCCGGCTCGAGCAGGCTCTCAAGATTCAGAAAGAGACGTTGCAACGCTTAGGCCACGTTTTGGCGCACAAGGGCTGGGTCGAAGAAGAGGCGCTACGCCGCCAGCTTACCCTTCAGATCACGGAGACCGTCTACGAGATCTTTCGCTGGAAGGACGGCGAGTACGACTTCCAGCCCGGTGCGAAGGTCGAGTGGGACCGACAGTTCATCACGCCGATCAACTGCGAGCACCTCCTGATGGAGGGTGCGCAAATGGTCGATGAATGGCCCTTGATCGAGCGCGTCATCCCCTCGAGAAGCGCGGTACTGCGCCCGACCCGTGCGGCTGCGGAGGTCCTCGCTTCGGCGGCTTCGGACACCTCTGAGATCAAGGGTTCGGTCTACGAGGATGACATCGACTTTGGTTTTATCACCGACCCTCTCGAGGCCGGCGCCGATGAGGGAGCACCGAAACTGACGCAGCGGGAGGTCGATGTCCTGCGCTGGGTGGACGGCCGGCGCACGGCGATCGACATCGCCGACCTGACTGAGCTTGGTGTCTTCGAAGCTTTCAAGACTCTCGCGCGCTTATGCGAAGCACGTCTCATCGAGCCGGTTGCCGAGGAAGGAGCGGAGGCCCGGAGGTCGAGCGGGCCGCGGATTTTTCTTTCGGCCGGACCGGCGCGCGTCCTTGCGGTGGTGCTCGGCGTGTTCGCGCTCATTGGTGCGTTATCTGCCTCACAGGAAGTCGTGCGCGCTTTCGCACCGGCGACGATGCGCTTACCGCTTCCACGGCCGCTGGCCTCGGCGGAGCGCCTCGCAGCGGCAGCTCAGCTCGACGAGGCGCGTCGTGCAGCAAGCGCCATCCGGCTTTTACGGATCGAAGAGGCGCTGAGTGCTTTTGCGCTCGCGCGAGGGCGCTGGCCCGCCTCGTCCTATGAGCTGGTTCAGGAGGGGCTCCTTCGCGAGCGCGATCTCGTCGATCCTTGGGGTCGCGACTACGCCTATGAACTGCAGAGCTGGGGTTATCGGCTCTCCGAGGAGCCACGCAGTGGACGTCGTCCCCCCCAGTTCCGGTCACACCGCTTCTCGGTGCTCGAGCGCTCGTTGAGCTCCTTTTGATCTTCCTGCCTTTCCTCTCGCGCACGCTTGACGGCACCCGTGCCCCATCTTAAAGAAGCCGGGTGCGGCAAGCGGCCGCGGGAGGTAAAGCACTGATGGCTAAGATTATCGGCATCGATTTGGGCACCACGAACTCCGTGGTTTCAGTGATGGAAGGCGACAAGCCGACGGTCATCGCCAACGCCGAGGGTGGGCGAACCACCCCATCGGTCGTAGCGATCAATGACAAGGGGGAGCGTCTCGTCGGTTTGCTAGCGAGCCGGCAGGCTGTCACGAACCCCCAGCGGACCGTTTCTTCGGTCAAACGCTTCATGGGGCGCAAGTACGATGAGATCGTCGGAGAGGCGGGCAAGGTGTCCTACGAGGTCGTGCGGGCGGATAACGGCGACGCGCGCGTCAAGATCGACGGCAAGATCCTCTCACCGCCAGAGATTGCCGCGATGGTGCTGCAGAAGCTCAAACAGGATGCCGAAGCCTACCTTGGTGAGAGTGTCGAGCAGGCTGTGATCACCGTCCCAGCCTACTTCAACGATAGCCAGCGCCAGGCGACGAAGGATGCCGGCCAGATCGCCGGCTTGAAGGTTGAACGTCTCGTCAACGAGCCGACGGCCGCGGCACTCGCTTATGGCCTCGACCGGAAGGCTGACGAGAAGATCGCTGTTTTCGATTTTGGTGGAGGCACCTTCGACATTTCCATCCTCGAGGTAGGTGAAGGCGTTGTCGAGGTCAAGTCGACCAACGGAGATACCCACCTCGGCGGCGACGACATCGATCAGCTCCTCATCGACTGGTTGGTCAGCGAATTCAAGAAGGACCAAGGCATTGACCTGGCGAACGACAAGATGGCTCTCCAGCGCCTGAAGGAGGGAGCAGAGAAAGCCAAGTGCGAGCTTTCCTCGACGGTGGAGACTGAGATCAATTTGCCGTACATCACAGCCGATTCCTCGGGGCCTAAGCACCTCGTGCTCAAGCTTAGCCGTGCGAAGTTCGATCAGCTCATTGATGCGACCGTTCGCCGAACTCTTGGGCCTTGCGAGGCCGCGCTCAAGGATGCCGGCCTGAAGACGAGTGAGATCGACGAGGTCGTGCTCGTTGGTGGCTCGACGCGCATCCCGCTCGTGCAGAAGCTTGTCACGGAGTTCTTCGGCAAGGAGCCTCATAAGGGTGTGAATCCTGACGAGGTTGTCGCCATTGGCGCGGCGATCCAGGCGGGTGTTCTCGCGGGTGATATCAAGGATGTGCTGTTGCTTGACGTGACGCCGCTTTCGCTCGGCATCGAGACCCTCGGGCGCGTGATGACGACCTTGATCCCTCGTAATACGACGATTCCCACGCGCAAGTCCGAGACCTTCTCCACGGCAAGCGACAATCAGCCCCAAGTCGAGATTCACGTGCTGCAGGGCGAACGTCCCATGGCGTCCGACAACAAGACCATAGGCCGCTTCGTGCTTGACGGTCTACCGCCTGCGCCGCGCGGTATTCCTCAGATCGAGGTTGCCTTCGACATCGATGCGAACGGGATCCTGCACGTCCACGCGACGGACAAGGCGACCGGTCGCGAGCAGAAGATTACGATCACGGCCTCCTCTGGGTTGGACCAGCGAGATATCGAGAAGATGGTCGAAGATGCGAAAGCGCACTCTGACGAGGATGAGCGTCGGCGCTCTCAGATCGAGGCGCGCAACAAGCTCGACAATGCGGTGTGGCAGATGGACAAGGCGCTCAAGGAGGCCGGCGACAAGCTCCCCGACGACAAGAAGAAGGGCGTCGAAGACGCACTCGCCGAAGCCAAGAAGGCCCTCGAGGGAGAGGATCTCGAGAAGATACGCGCTGCAGAAGAAAAGCTGATGACTCAAGGCCAGGCCCTCTACCAGGCTGCTGCAGAGTCAGCAGGGCAGGGCGCTACCGGCCAGACGCCGCCTCCTCCTCCGGGCGACGATGGTGTTGTCGACGCGGAGGTCGTGGACGAGAGCGAGGCCGGAAGCTAATAATCCCCTTGCCTTCCGAGGGCGTGACGATCGGGGGGGGCGGCGGCTGTGGGTCGCCGCCCCCCCCAGTTTGCTGAGTCGGTTGAGCGCCTTCCTCGGAGGAGCGAAGCGATGGGGCCGTTGGGGTCCCTGGTTGTGTGGAGGAGGGTCGATGAAGAGCTGGGATCCCTTTCGTGACCTCCTGACGATTCAGGACCGGATGAACAAGCTCTTCGAGAGTGTTCTGACGGGACCCGTGCCAATGGAAGCCGACGGCGAGGGGATCAGCTATTGGCGCCCCGTGGCCGAAGTTGTCGAGACAGACGACACCCTCGAGATCGAATGCGAGCTTGCGGGACTCACGCGTGAGCAGATCGAGCTGCGCGTCGAGGGGGGGGTTCTCGTTGTTGCTGGCGAGCGCCATCGTTCTCAGGCGGCCACCCAGTGGACCTTCCATCAGCTTGAGCGACCTTTTGGCAAGTTCTTGCGTAAATTCGAGTTACCAGATGGACTCGACCTTGAAGCCATCGATGCGGAGCTCGATGCGGGGGTGCTTTCCATCACGATTCCCAAGCGTCCAGAGCATCGGACGCGTCAAATCGAACTCCACTGATTGCGGTGCTCTGTTGGCAAATTCGCGATCGTGCTGGTCCGCACTTTTTCGTTCGGGCTATTATGAGGGCCTGCTTGCGTCCGATAAGGACGGAAAGATGCCCGCGCTCGGGGGGCACAGAGGCTGAGGATCGCAGGAGGGTTGATGTCGGAGGAGATGTCGGGCGAGAAGACAGAGACGCGCCAGCGCAGTGCGGCGGGCTCGCCGGAATCGCTCAAGAAGTATCTCAAGGAGATCGCCCGTCTTCCTCGGATCACGGTCCAAGAGGAGCGCGATCTGGGTGCGGCGATTCAGCACGGCGATGGCGACGCACTCAAGAAGCTCGTCGAGGCTAACCTGCGTTTCGTTGTTTCCTTTGCCAAGCGTTATCGCGGTTGCGGGTTGTCTTTCTTGGATCTGATCAACGAGGGTAACGTCGGATTGATCGAAGCAGCTAAGCGCTATGACCCGGGGAAGAACGTCAAGTTCATCACTTACGCGGTGTGGTGGATTCGACAGTCGATCATCCACGCGCTCTCGGACCAGAGTGGGCCGTTCCGCTTGCCGCAGAAGCAAGCCAACCTGCTCTACCGCATCGGAAAGACGCAGGCAGCGTTGATGTCGCAGCTCGAACGTCGGCCCTCGGTGGAGGAGATCGCCGAGGCAATGGAGGTCGATCCGAACGACGTGCTCACGCTCTTGCAGGTTTCCGATGAAAACATCTCGCTTTCGGCGGTCATCGACGAGGAGCATGAGTTTCACCTTTCCGACAAGCTCGAGCAAGAGACGATCCCGTCGGCGGATGCGGTCATGGTTCGTGGTGCCTTGAGAATGCAGGTGCGGCAGGCGCTCCACGAACTCGACGAGAAGGAGCGCAAGGTCGTCCTGTTGCGTTTCGGC
>CAYSMT010000031.1:0-11824 GCA_964432135.1 uncultured Acidobacteriota bacterium | reverse complement strand
TCGCGTCGATGCGACACAAGCCATCAACGACGCGTTCGCGGAGATCTCCCGGGTCGAGGCGTTGATGAGCACCTACCTGTCCGACAGCGAAATCTCAAGGCTGAACCGCGATACGTCGATTGAGGCCGGAGACGACCTGCTCTTCGTTATGCATCAATCGCTCATGTACTTCCGAAAAAGCCATGGCGCCTTCGACATCACGACCAAGACTTTGCTCGATACCTACCGGCGAAGTTTCGCGACCCACCATGCACCGGCACACGAACAGGACGTCACCACAGCGCTAGAATACGTGGATGCCTCACGAATCGTCATCGATGGGCGGAGAATTTTCCTTCCTCCGGGGTTTCACATCACCCTCGACGGCATAGCCAAAGGCTATGCGATCGACCGTGCCATCGAGCTTCTCGCTGAACGAGGCATCGCACACGCGCTGGTCAATGCTGGGGGTGACCTCCGTGCGCTTGGAGACAAAGACGGCACGCCCTGGCAGGTCGCCCTGCAAAACCCCCGCGACGCTGGCGACTACCTCGTTCTGATTCCCCTCGCCGGCCGTTCTGTCGCAACAAGTGGGGACTACCGGCGCTATTTCGACCCGGAGATGACCTTTCATCACATCATCGATCCCCGCACGGGTCACAGCGCCATCGAGCTCATCAGCGTCAGCGTCCTTGCGGATTCGGCAATGGAAGCCGACGCTCTAGCGACCAGCGTTTTCGTGCTGGGTCCCTCGGAAGGCCTCGCTCTCATCGAAGAAAGCGCCGGTGCCGAAGCCTTTCTCGTTACGCACAAGCGCGAAGTCATCCGCAGCTCGGGCTGGCCAAATGCAACTTGACGAAAAATGAGGACGCCTCCCGAAGTGACGAGAGGCGTCCGCGGACAGAAAGAGAGAGGGTGAGGGTCTAATGACGCAGGCTCGCGATGGCGAACTGCTTCGTAGGAGCTACGACGGCGATGCGAAACAGGCGCTGTTCGCTGCGGCCGGTGTGCGCACTTTTCCAGGTGATACCTATGAGATGGCTCACGCCCTGCGCGTCGAGACGCACGAGGAAATCTGCGTGAGCACTCTGGGGCAAGCGATCGATCGTATGGCGAAAGACGAGGGCCACCTCCTGACCATCAATCAACAGGGCTTTGAGATTCGACTGGCCAGAGGAGACCAACTCGACGCGTCCCCCGTCGAAGATCTGGCCTGAGATGGCGACGGGAGTCGTGATCTCAGCACGCAGGTCGGCGGCATGAGCGGAGAGAGTCGAGGCCAGAAATAGCGCCGTGAAGATCAGCGCGACGAAGACGATCTTGCCTAAACGGCTGCGTTCATTGCGAATCAGGTGAGCATGGGCGGTCTCAAGCTTGCGCATTGTGTATCCTCCTCACTCGGTGCATAAAGCAGGACCCGTGCCAAACCAAATTCGAGACATTCGATCTACCGGCGAACAAATACGAGAGTTATAAGTGCTGGCAAATCTTGGGACACTCGGTCCGCATCTGGCCGAGATGGAGACATCCTTTCGAAAAAGTCGGGGGGAGGGAGCATTTTTCGGGCTCCAAGGACAGATGAATAGGTTGGATACGCTTCTAACGCGGATGGCGAAACAAAACGGAGGAAGCACCCCCCCAAAAAAAAGGCGACCCTCGGGGAGAACCCGGAGGGTCGCACAGGTGGGATCGAACGCTCGAGTCAGGTTGAAATCAGCGGGAGCCCTCCCGCGCGATCGTATCCGATGCCGGCGCGGTGGCGATCCCCCGAGCCACCGAAGCGAATCGGAACGGCCGCTGCTCGATACGCCCGGAGTCCCTATCGATCCAGCGAATACCCACCAAGTGAATACGACCCATGCGATCGCTGCTCCAGAACAAGCGCGGGTTGCGCGCGCTCGGCGGGCAGCGATCAACTGCATGGCGAAATACGAGCGCCACAGTCCTTCCGTCGAGCAGCAACGCGTGCGTATTGCCCTGCGCGACAGGAGAGAGCTCAAGAGTCGATCCATCGAAGACTTGCCCTGAGATGACGATCTGCTGATCGAGGCGGGTCTCGAAGGTGCCAGCACTCGCTGGCCGCGCCGTGACGGTGACGCAGAGCAGCGAGAGGGCGAGAGTCGTATTCCAGAGCCTGAACATGGGTGACGCCTCCTTGGACCCTTCTGAAGAGCAATCCGGATGCCACGACACCTGCGGATCCATACGAACTCTCCTGAGGCGCTACGAGTGATGGCGGCAGGATGCGGCAGAACAGCTTTCCCCGCCGACGCAACCGACGGCTTGACTGTTAGTCGGCCATTGTGTCCGTTCGCCGGCGAGAAAGGTCAGGTTCAGAACTCGCGCAGTGCCCGCGAATCTGGAGGACAATGACCCCATGCTTATTCTCGCCATCGAATCATCCTGCGACGAAACCTCCGCCGCAGTCCTCGACGGACCTCGACGGTTGCTTTCGAACGTCGTGTCCTCGCAGGTCGCCCTTCACGCACCTTATGGCGGAGTCGTTCCGGAGATTGCCGCACGCCATCACCTGGCGAATATCGAGGCCGTGGTGCATGAGGCCCTGACACGTGCCGGAGTGGCCCTCGACCAGCTCGAGGGCCTCGCCGTGACACGGGGCCCCGGCCTGATCGGCTGTCTCCTCGTCGGTATCTCTTTCACACGAGCGCTCGCGCATGCGCGGAATTTACCGGTCGTCGGCGTGAACCATCTGGAAGGACACGTTGCCTCGGCCTGGCTCCAAAAACCAGACCTTCCCTATGAGGCGTTGGCGCTCGTCGTCTCTGGTGGCCATACGGCGCTGTGGCGACACCCGGAGCCTGGCCGTTTCGAAGCCTTTGCCCGCACCCGGGATGACGCAGCAGGCGAAGCTTTCGACAAGGTGGCGAAAATGCTCGGCCTGCCCTACCCCGGAGGGCCCGTCGTCGACCGCCTTGCAGAATTGGGCAACCCTCAAGCCGTCCGTTTCGGGGAGATTCGTATCAAAGGCGCCCCCGCCTTTTCCTTCTCTGGCTACAAGACGGCCGTCCGCGTCCACATGCAGAAACTGGGCATCGCCGCGCTCGAGCACCCCGATGCAACACCCCCCCAGCAGCTCATCGATCTGCTCGCCTCGTTTCGCCACGCGGTCGTCCGCGAGCTGATCCGGCGTACGCGCCAGGCCCTTCGCGAGCGCCGCCCACGCTCGCTGGTGCTCGCGGGAGGGGTCGCGGCCAATCGTCTACTTCGGCGGGAGATCACACGACTGGCAGATGAAAATGGCCTGGCCCTGTCGATCCCTCCCCTCGCCCTTTGTGGGGACAACGCGGCGATGATTGCCCGGGCTGGCCTGCGACGGCTGGTTGCCGGGGAAAACGATCTCGACCTACTCGAGGCTGCGGCGAACCTCCCCCTTGACGCATCTCTCCGTGAGAACTCCTAAGCAGAGCCATGGATTCTACTCGTGCAGAGCACCGTGGAGATCGCGCCGGACTATACTTGACTCCGGGGGGAGACCCTAGCTCTGCACACCCAATGGTGATGGAAGACGAGACATGAGCGGCCCGAGAAGTGAATCGACCCGCCCCTACCGGTTGATCGTTGCCGATGCCGGGGGAAGCATCACGCGTTTGCTCGAGCAAAACGCCGAGGAACTTCAGACCAACATAGCCGCCTTCACGCAACCCGAGCTCGCCGCCGACGACGCAGTAACGCATGGGGGCGATCTGATCATCATGGCTGAACCGCGCATCCTTGACCCTCTCGAACGCCTGCGAAACGACCCACGCACACGGCACATCCCGCTCATCCTCCTGAGCTCTCGTCTCAACGATGCAGAGAAGCGTTTTGCAGCGCTGTGCCATGCCGACCAAGTCCTCGACCACCCTATTGAGAATGAGCTCCTGATCGAATGGGCTGGACGCGGTCTTCGCGGCCAGCTCGAACGCGGCAATCTGCTGGACTATGCTCTGGCCCGTATGAACGAGGCCGGCGAGAGTTACTGGACCGGACGTGTCTGCTGGGTGAGCGATCACCGTCTCCGCTTCGAGACGGACATCGTTCCAGAGGTCGGAAGCATCTTCCCCGTCGCAGGGCCGCTGATGAAGGCGATGGGTATGCAGACCTGCCCCACAACGGTGCTCACGGTGAGCGAATCCGATGTCTTCTACAATTACGGGGCGCGGCTCGAACTCGAGATTCCCGAGAACATTCGCGTGTCGTTACGCGAGTTTTGCGAAAAAGAAGGCCGCTGCATCGCGCGACGCAAGATCAAGCTGGGAATACTCTGTGAAAGCGGCTGCGGGCTGGCAAGGGTTGCCTCGCTGCTCGATAGCACCCGCTACGCCATCCGTTGGATCAAGAGCGCAGTAGGTATTGCCGCCAGCCTCAAGCACCTCAACCCTGCCTTGCTTCTCGTCGATCCCAAACATAGCGACCTCGCCGACCCGGTCAGAGCAGCAGCCTTGGTGCGGCTTCCAGAGGGGGGCATCCCCATTCTGCCTCTCAGCACGCCTGATAACGAGCGCCTGTGGACACGGCTTGGCTCGCGCTGCCCGACGAGCGAGGTTCCAGATGCGGAAGACGCGGAGGCCTGGGCGAAGCTGCTAGGGGAGCTGCTCGGAGATGAATTAACAACTCAGAAGCAGGGAAGAGCCTACCTGCGACGAGATCATCTTTTCTCGCATCTGCGGATGACAATTCCCTGCGCGCTCAACGAGCTGAGTGAGGCCGGTGGCGGTGTGCGCACAATGTGTAAGGTGCTCACCAACGCACGCGCGCGCTTCGACATCCCCGCCCTGACGGACGCGGGGCTACAGTCACTACACGGCCGCGCCCTCTCCGGCGAGAAAGCCGAGGAGAAGATCAAAGTCGTATGGATGGGCATCGGCGGTGACCGGGAGGCCACAAGACTGCGACGCTTCGTCTCGGAACGTATCATGGCGGCCCGACGTGAGGAATACAACGCAACCGACGACTAAAACGGCTCTGTTCACGAAACGCAAAAGTCTTCATCGAGCGCCCCATGAGCAACGCGAAGCGCCGCGGATTTCAACCTCCTGCAGCGTACAGAGATGGGGGTGTGTGCGTTCTACCGCGAACGAGACAAACGTGCCGCGAGACCTATCGCAGCGAGAAGACTCTTCTCTGAGGCAATGCCCTTGCCGGCGATATCCATCGCCGTGCCGTGATCTACCGAGGTTCGGATGAAAGGCAAGCCCATCGTCACGTTGACACTTCGCTGTCGACAAACGAGCTTGACCGGCACGGTGGCCTGGTCGTGGTAGAGCGAAAAGACAAGGTCGTAGCGACCAGCACGCGCCATCGCGAAGATGCTGTCCGCAGGCACTGGCCCATCAACATGCAACCCCTTCTCGCGCACGCGCTCGAGTGCAGGGATGATCTCATGGACCTCTTCAACACCAAAGCGGCCACCTTCTCCGGCATGAGGGTTGAGTGCCGCGACACCAATATGAGGACGTTTGCCAAACCAGCGCTCCCACTGCGCGTTGAAGAAGAGGAGCTTGTCGGCAATGGCCTTAGCTCTAATCTTGCGTAGCGCCTGCTTCATGGACATGTGGGTCGTAAGCAGTGCGACGCAAAACTCCTCCGACCAAAAGAGCATGCCGACCTGCTTGCTCCCCGTAAGCCGGGCGAGCATCTCCGTATGCCCAGGGTCGGAGTAGCCGGCGAGCGAGAGCGCTTCTTTGTGGATCGGTGCGGTCACGATGCCATCGACGAGCCCACCCGCAGCCAGCGCGACGGCGCGCTCGATCGCTTCTGCGCTGGCCTTACCGGCTTGAGCTGAGATCTGCCCTGGCAACAACGCAGGATCCACGTTCTTGAGATCAAGTAGCTGAGGGCGTTCCCAACGCGTACCCTCGGGAGCCTGCTCCACGACAGCCGCGAAGGGCCACTTGAGCTTGTGCTCGCGAGCGGTGCGACGCAAGAGTTTCTCGTCCCCAACAACCAGCAGACGGGCCAACGCGCTGCACTCTTCAGAGGCCGCTGCCTTGAGCACGATTTCAGGCCCCACACCGCACGGGTCCCCGCAACTGAGCGCAAGCAACGCCTTGCCCGAGGCGCCGGCGCCCTGCTTCGAAGTAGCCTTCACAGACGGCATGAGAACCCCTACGCCTCAGGAGCCTTGAGAATCATCTTGATGTAGCGCTTGTAAATCAGGAGATTCGGCGCGTCGTCCCGGTGCACCTTGATGCAAGCATCGTCGTACCACTCGACATGCCCACGCAGCTCCTCGCCATCTGCCATGATGATGAGCATCGGCGTGCGGTTGTTCATCTGCTTGACGAAGTAAAACTCCTCCGCGTGAGTTTTCGATGGCGGCAGGGGTTTCTTGCGCGTCATGTCATGGCCAGCACGTCCAGCGACCCCGCGAGAGGAAGCATCGCGATGATCACCAGCAGAGGAACCGGCCGATTTCCTCTCCATGGGCGGTTATGACCTCCTTGCCCGACGCCAACATATGCGCCCTGGCAGGCGCGGAAGATACCACGGGGGGACGCTCAGGCTCAATCGCTCAGCGAACGATGACCGATTCAGACCAGGGTGAAGTGAGACGGTCCATGTAATCCGAACGCACCTCGATCGTCGAAGCTTCCCACAACTTTTTGACAAAGGCCTCGAACGCTGGCCCGTACTTCTCGCCCCGGCACCCATCTTCGCATTTAACTCGCACTTGCTCGAAGGGGAGCACGCTGTCATCAACCCGCTCTTCGACCTTGATGATGTGCCAACCTTTATCGGTGCGGATCGCATCGGAGATCGAGCCGACCGGCACAGAGACCGCAGCCTCAGCGATCACGGTGACGAGATCGCCGGCGCTCACGGGCCCGATCTTGCCATCGATCGCCTGGGAGGGAGCCTCGCTGAAGTTTTTGACCAACGCGACGAAATCGCTCCCTTCGCGCGCCTGCGCAACGATCTTCTCGGCCTCGGCACGACGGGTATCGCCTCCCTTGGCGTCGAGGAGCACGATTTCACGGAAGACGACATGTCCTTTGGTGGTGAACTCGTCCTGATGATCTTCGTAGTACTTGCGCGCCTCTGCCTCCGAGACCCCAAGGGTGTCATTGACCGACTGTCGCAGGACGATCTCCGGCGCGGCCTGGTCGAGGAGCTTTTCGGTCAACTCCTCGCGCTCGAGGCCAGCTTTGGCAAGCAACGAGTCGAGCTCGGCGAGGTTCGGAATATCCCGGCTTTTCATGAAGCGTTGCAGAATGTCCTCCTTGAGCGCCTCGAGATTGAACAACCGTTCGGCCTCTTGAACGAGCAGCCGGTTCCAGATCATGCTGACGAGGGTCTGCTCCTTGATCTTTTTCACCTCCTCCGCGATGCGCTGGGGTGGGATCGAGGAGTCGGACATCAAGGCCTGGATAGCACCCTGCTCCTGCGTGTCGAGGTCGGAGAGCAAGACCACGTCATCATTTACCCAAGCGACGATGTCCTCGATGAGGGTCTCATCATCCGCGACAGGGGCCCCCTGAGCCAGGGCATCGCCCGCCAGGATCCCGACGAACGCGATGACGGCCAAGACCAGCAGAGAGTTCTTCATCGTGTTCTCCTAGCTCAATCCTGCGGATGGGCCAGAGCCTCTATTCCCGCAGCCCGGGCCAGTTCCCCGAGTCGCTCGCGACGAAGGGTCTCGAGCTTGTCTTGAAAAATCTGGTGCTCGATGATCTCACGTTCTCGCACGCGGCCCGGGTCCGGGTCACGGTTTCGAGCATCGAGCTGAAAGAGGTAGTAATAGCTGCCGACCTTGACAGGACGCGAGGTGCCCCCCTCGGGCAAAGAAGATAGAACCCGCCGCGCAGGCACGGGCAAGTTCTCGAGGGGCACCTGCTGGTCTGCACCGAGATCCGGTCCGAGCGATAGCTCGCGTGCCAGTGCCAGGAAGGACTCGTGACCGCGCTCGACCCGACGGTAGATCTCGTCCGCCGTTTTCTTGTCCTCGACGAGAATCTGGCGAAAGACCATCTGGTTGCGCGCGCTGTAGCGTGGTGCACGGCCCAAGGCCTCATCGACTTCCTGGGGAGTGACACGAACCTCTGACGCAAGAATTTGCCCCTCATAGGCCCGGGAGAGAAGCGTGCGACGCGCCTCGAGCTCGAGCTGCCCGAGTGTTCCACCGGCTTCAAGCGCCTCGAGACGCGAGACCTCGTGAGCGACGGCGTCAGGCGGAACCTGCACCGCCGCCGCTTCCGCTGCTTGAGCGAACAGCAGCTCGGCAAGGAACTCGGCGTAGAGACGATCGATCGCTGCTTGATCGAGCTCCTCAGGGCTCAGCCCCACTTGCCTGTGCAGGTAGCGCGTGAACTCCTCGGGTACAATATCGCGATCGCCGACTCTCAGCAGCCGTTCGCCAGCGGTGCGTTGAGCCTGTTGAACGCTCTGCTGGCAGGACGGCACCAAGCCCACAACGAGGGCAAATGCAACAATCCACGCCCAACGCAGGCCGATGTTGCGCGTCAACATGGCTGCCTCACAACTCCCATTCAGGCCTCCTGGACGACCCGCGCAAGGGCGAGTCGCGCGGCGACGATCCGGTCTGCACGAGGGTCGGGCACGCGCAGCTTGAGAACACCGCCCGCCGTCATCCGGGCCCCCTCATCGCTCTGGAGCAACTCGATGATCCGGTCGGCGTCGACCTTCGGGTGTTCACCATACCTCACAGCGATACCATCGCCAGCCCAGTCGATCGCGATCGCCCCCTGATCCGTGGCCACCACGCGCAGCTCGGCGATGCGGAAGAGATCCTCCGCGGCGGTGGGCAGCCGCCCATAGCGATCCTGGGTCTCATCTCGGACCTCGCGGACCTCCTCGCGGGTCTGAGCAGCGCTGAGTCGCTTGTAAACCGCGAGGCGCTGGCCGGGATCCGGCAGGTAGTCCTCCGAAAGATGGGCCTCCACGCCAAGACTGATGGTCAATGGCTCGGGCGGCTCAGGCAAGGGCTCACCCTTGAGCTGCTGTACCGCCCGTTCGAGCATCTGGACGTAGAGCTCGAAACCCACGGCCGCAATGTGGCCCGACTGACGCGCGCCGAGAAACTCTCCTGCGCCCCGGACCTCGAGGTCCAGCGCGGCGATGCGAAAGCCGGATCCGAGATCGGAGAACTCGACGAGAGCCGCCAGGCGCCGCCGAGCCTCGGAAGTGATCTCCCGGCGGGATGGAACCAAGAGGTAGGCATAGGCCCGCTGGTCTGAGCGCCCGACCCGACCGCGCATCTGGTAAAGCTGGCTCAGGCCGAAACGATGCGCATCGTCGATGAGGATGGTGTTGGCACGCGGGATATCGAGCCCGTTCTCGACGATCGAGGTCGCAACGAGCACCTGCGCCTGGCCACGAATGAAGCTCAGCATGACGGCCTCGAGCTCGCGCTCGGGCATCTGGCCGTGGGCGTAGGCAATCTTCGCCTCGGGGACGAGCTGTTGGAGCTGATGGACGATCGGCTCCAGCCCTTGGATGCGCGGATGGATATAGTAGACCTGACCACCACGCCGCAGCTCGCTACGAATCGCGGCAGCCCTCAAGGCATCAGAACGTGCTGCCAAATGAGTCTGGATCGCGAGCCGATTCCGCGGCGGCGTCTCGATGACGGAGAGATCCCTTGCGCCAGCAAGCGACATCTGCAGCGTGCGTGGTATTGGCGTTGCACTCATCGAGAGCACGTGGACCCCGAGGGACATCGCCTTGATCGCCTCTTTGTGTCGCACGCCGAATCGTTGCTCCTCATCGACGATCAGAAGAGCGAGGCGTTTGAAGGTGACATCCTTGGCGAGGAGGCGATGGGTCCCGATGAGGATGTCGACCTTACCGACCGCCGCATCTGCCACGACGCGGCGCGCTTCCCCTGCAGGCACCAACCGACAGACCATCTCTACGCGTACAGGCCAGGCGGCCATGCGCGCCCGGAAGGTCGTCAGGTGTTGAAAAGCCAGCACAGTCGTTGGCACGAGAACGGCTACTTGCCACCCCTCTTGCACGACTTTGAACGCCGCTCGCAGAGCAAGCTCGGTCTTCCCGAAGCCAACATCTCCGCACAGCAAGCGATCCATCGGTGTCCGCGCAGCGAGGTCCGCCTTGATGTCGATGAGTGAACAAGCCTGGTCCCCGGTGAGCGCATGAGGGAAGGCGGACTCGAACTCATGCTGCCATAGCGAATCAGCCCCAAAGGAAGGAGCGCGGACCGTACGACGCTTGGCGTAGAGCTCGAGGAGTTCCTTGGCGATCTCCTCGACCTGCTTGCGCACACGACTTTGGCGGCGCGCCCATCCCGTCCCGCCCAACTTATCCAACGGGACGATCGTTTGCTCTCCACCGGAGTACTTTTGAACCAGGTCAAGACGCGTGACAGGCACCATCAGGCGATCGCCTCCGGCGTACTCGAGAACGAGCATCTCCTCGCCCGTCAGCTCTCGCCGGCGCAGGCCCGTGTAACGCGCGACGCCGTGATCGACATGAACCACGAGGTCGCCATCTTTGAGATCACGAAAGTCTGCGATGAACGCATCGCCAGCGCTGCGCCGCCGGGGAGGGCCCGGCGGATCAATACCAAAGAGCTCCTGCTCGGCAAGCACCAGTGTGCCTTCATCCCCAAACTCGACCCCGGCGCCAACTCGCCCCTGGGCGAGCACCAGCTCTCCCGGCGCGGGAGGCCATGGCTCCTCATCGGTGACCATGCGAAACACGACCTCCCCTTCACGGAGGATCTCGACAAGACGCTGCCGAAGACCTTCCGTGTGGGTCAGAAGTACGATTCGTTTTCCTCCGTCCATCGCCTCGCGGAGAAAGCCGGGAAGCTCGGGCAAGCGCTGAGTGAAAGCGAGCGAGGGACGCGCCGCGAGAACCAGCTCGCGGCGCGCGGGAGTGGGCCTCTCTTCATCAAAACTGAGCGGCAGCTCGGCGAGCTCGAGAGAAGCCTTCGCGAGCCAGGGCCGGATCTGTGCGGGCAAAGTGTACAGCTCGACGGGTGGAGGAATGACGTCTCCACGACCCTCTTCGTGGGCTCGCTCGAGATCTCCCCAGGCCTCGGCCAAGGCATCCTCTACAGCCTCTGAATCCCAGACGATGAGCTTGTGGTCGATAAGCTCGTGCAGGGGCACGAGATCGTCGCGATAGAGCCGGGGAGCACCTTCGATTCCTGCTAAGGTCTCGTCCAAAAGGCGCGGCAGCGAGTCCTCGTTTGCCGGCACATCAGCAAGCACTTGACGTGCTCTGCCGACGAGGCGATCCAAGAGGGCATCGGCCTCCCCCGAACCGATCGGCGCCTCGCGGGCGGGCAACCAGTGAAAACCCTCTATGCCGCCCGAGCTTCGCTGAGAAACGGGATCGAAGCGACGCAAAGTCTCGACCTCATCTCCCCACAACTCGACCCGTACGGGCGCGGTTTCCTGAGGAGGCCACAGGTCGAACAACCCTCCTCGGCGCGCGAAATCTCCCGGTGCCGTGACGACATCGACGACGCGGTAACCCTCGTTGACCAAGCGCAGCGCGAGCCCATCAAGCTCGATAGCGCTCCCGGGAGAGACCTGCTCACCCCAACTCCGCAGCGTTGTGACACATGGGACGGGTTTCAGAAGCGCCGCAACGGGAAGCACAACAACCTGGGCCCGGCCCGCCGAAAGCTCACGCAACACGCTCACCCGCTGCGCTGCCACGGCGGAATGGGCCGGCATGGCCCGATAGGGGTCAGCGTCGAGAGAGGGAAGCCGAGAGACGGAAACCCGCTTCGCCGCGAGAAGCTCACCGAGCTCCGCCGCAATCTCCCGCGCTTGACGGTCGTCCGAGGTGACAATAAGGCAAGGTCGGTCGATATCGTCGAGACCCGCCGCCACAGCAAAGACGCGGGCCG
>CAYSMT010000030.1:0-11845 GCA_964432135.1 uncultured Acidobacteriota bacterium | reverse complement strand
GAGAAGGTCTTCGAGTATTTCCAGCAAGCTGACAACTCGATCACCCGCCAGCACGGCGGCACGGGTCTCGGTCTTGCGCTGTCGCGCCAGCTCGTCCGTGGGATGGGGGGCGAGATCGAGGTCCGCTCCGTGCTCGGCGAGGGAAGCATCTTCGTGTTCACCCTTCCCCTCGAGGAGGCGCCGATCATTCAAGAGCGAGCCGAGGCCAAGCCGAGAACACCACTACAAAAAAAATGGAGCGGACGGGTCCTGCTCGTGGAGGATGATCGAGTGAATCAGGCCGTGGCACGGGGGTTCTTGACGCGTCTCGGGCTCGAGGTCCGCGTCGCTGCGGATGGTGCGCAGGCACTGCGTATACTCGATGAGGATGACTTCGACCTCGTCTTCATGGACTGCCATATGCCTGTCCTCGACGGCTACACCGCCACGATGAAACTACGACAGATCGAAGGTCAGAACCAACACCTTCCCGTCATTGCTCTCACGGCAAGTGCCATGGAAGAAGACCGGCGGCGCTGCTTCGCCAGCGGGATGGACGACATCCTCGCCAAGCCTCTCGATGAAAGCGAACTTCTCCACGTTCTTGAGCGTTGGCTGCCGGCACGCTCCCTTTCCCTTGCGTAATCAGAGCAGCCGTCGCTTCGGGCGATGACCGCTACAATGGGCCCCGCGAGAGGAGAGCTTTCATGAACGCGACGGCCAGCAATCCCACGATCGATCTGCGCTCCGATACAGTGACGGCGCCCTCAGACGAGATGCGCGCTGCGATGGCCGCCGCACCGGTTGGCGACGACGTCTACGATGAAGACCCGACCGTTCGGCGTCTCGAGGAACTCGGCGCCGAGCTAAGCAGTAAGGAGGCGGGGCTTTTCGTTCCGTCGGGTTCGATGGCTAACATCATCGCGCAAATGGTTCATGCCAACCGAGGTGACGAAGTCATCGTCCCCGAGAGTGCCCACTGTTTCCTCTATGAGGTGGGCGCAGGACCGATCCTTGCCGGCGTGCAGTACCAGGTTATTGCGGGCTCGACTTTGATCACCGCTGATGAAATCGCCGCTCGTATCAAACGACCGACTTTCCACACACCGGGGACGGGACTTGTCTGGGTCGAAAATACCCACAACATGGGCGGCGGTCTCGTCTTTCCTCTCGATGGGCTCAGGCGGATCAGCACTCTCTGCAAGAAACACGGGCTGCCACTGCATATGGACGGTGCGCGTGCCTTCAATGCCGCCGTCGCCCTCGGCGTGCCTTTACGCGAGATCACAACAATGGTCGACTCAGTTGGCTTGTGTCTCTCAAAGGGCCTCGGCGCGCCGGTCGGCTCGTTGTTGTGCGGTGATCGCGCCTTCCGAACGGCCGCACACCGTTACCGCAAAATGCTCGGCGGCGGCATGCGCCAAGTGGGCATCATCGCAGCCGCCGGCCTGCTTGCGCTCAACAAAAATGTCACGCGCCTTGCAGAAGACCACCGCCTCGCCCGCCGCCTTGCCAAGCTGTTGAACGGTATTCCCGGTCTCGTCATAGATCTATCCAAGGTGCAGACCAACATCGTCATGGCCAAGGTAGAAAGCGACGACGCCAACAACCTGTCTCAGCGCTGCAAGGCCAAAGGTTTGCTCTTCCACGCCCTGGAAAAGCACTGCGTGCGTTTCGTGACCCACCTCGACCTGCAAGAAGACGACATCACCCGTGCCGCCGAGATCATCGCTACTTGCATTTGAGCCTACGTCACTTGGCATCGATAACCGAGATCATTGTCGATCACCAGATGTTCGAATAACAACGTGAAACGTGAACGGGATTCAGCCCATGCCACATCGACTTGACGCACACCGTGCTCGGGACACTCCACTCGAGGCACTCGAGCATGCAGTACCGTCTCGAACTGGCAGGTATTGAGATGCCACCAGCGCCGCTCTTCACTGTGATCCCAGCAGCTGAGTTCTACGGCGCACTCCGGTCAACACCACGAAACGCCTCGCGGATGGTCCAGCCATACGCCGACGCGGCCAGCCTCGACACTAAGTTCAACTCAACTAACCCGCCACGGCGACTCTAAACCAAGAACCCACCGACAGAACTCCGTGTCTCGCGTTGCGTAACCTCCGTGATGGAGGATGCACCGGCATCATTCGACTCACGCCAATCCCTGGAGAGCCCTTTTTCCTATCTTCAATCCGCTGCCACGCGCTGGCGCTGCAGGCTCGTGTCTTGGCAACCAAGGACGAAATCAGGCGCGCTGGCGGCCTCGAAACGAGCCGTCGCTGTCGCCCAGAGCTCTAAAGAGCATGGGCTGCTGGCCTACGTGTGAATGCGACAAGGTAATGCGCTCATGGAGACTGGAGATCCGCAAACAGCTCTCGGAACACTGGACCAGGCGCGAGTCCTAGCGAAGGAGGTTGGGCGCGACGCATGCGAAACACTAGCACGCTTGTATCGCCGCGAGGCCTTGGCAATATCCGGCCGGCGATCAGTGACGCGCAGAAAGCTGCAAGTTCTCCGATGGATCTGCCGGCGCACGTGTCTGGATCGGGAGGGATGACTCCTCTATCGACGGCTCGAATCACGGCTCTTCCTCAGCAACGATTTGAGCAATAATCCACCAAGACCAAGATAGCAGAGCGTACGCGCAACGCGTCAGAAACGGTACACCAGACTGGTGTAGATCTGGTCGTTTCCTTCGTCGTCGCTGTCGGTACGCTCGAAGGAGCCGAGCCAATACCAACGACGACTGAGGTTGAGATCGAGATCGAAGCCATACCAGACGACGTCGTTGCTGCCGAACGCCGATGCAATCGAAGCCTCGCTGCGAATGCCACCGCCAAAAGCGAGATGCAGGCGGTGCGTGAGCTGAGCTCCGATGCTTGCCGAGTGCAGCCAGCCCT
The DNA here is from genome assembly GCA_964432135.1 of uncultured Acidobacteriota bacterium. Taxonomy (GTDB): domain Bacteria; phylum Acidobacteriota; class Polarisedimenticolia; order J045; family J045; genus JANTFM01. The sequence continues at coordinate 8,957 of CAYSMT010000030.1, read as the reverse complement.
CATTGCGCGGATTGGAGTAGCTCGTACTGCGCGTTCGTACGCTCAAGCGCAAGGGGGTCAGGCGTCGAGCCGAGAAGGTCAGCGTGAAGGCCTCGGAATCGCCTGCGCCACCACCACGGTTCATACGACTGTTCAGGCCGAGACGAAAACGACCAAGAAAACGCCAGGAGACACCACCCCAGATCCCTTGGCGGAAACGATCGTCAAACTCCGTCTCCGGTGTCTCGAAGTCGCGGAAGGTGCGAAGATGCCTCCGGTTATCGTAGCCAGCGTTGAGCATGAGCTGCTCACTGATGCGGTAGCGCAGGCTTAGGTAGCTGCTCGTACGGGAGAAATTCGATCCCTCGGCCGCCTTGCGCCATCCTCGGTTGTAGTCGATCTCCTGGATCAGATAGGCCGAAAAGCGATCGACAAAATAGCGCCCTTGCAAGAAGAGGAACTCACGATTGATCTCACCGCGCTCGTAGGAACCGACAGCGCCCGTCGTAACAGACCATCTCGTTGTTGACGCGGACCCGCCCCGACGCTGAAAATACACTCCGTGCTCGTGAACATCGCTCGCGAAACGAAAGTCCAACGCGCCTGGCTGCAAGCCCGAGAATACTCCAACCGACCACTTCTCGCGATTCCATTGGGCAAGGATGCCGTCGAAGACGCTCACGTTCGCGAAAGCAGGGGCGTATTGACGACCCACGGTGAAACGCAATGGAACCCTCTTGAGACCCCAGGAGGCAGCGAAGCGATAGAGTCGCTGATGGCTCTCACTCTCCGAGCTGCCATCGCCATGCCGGCGGTAGGTGCGCCGCGTACGCATGTCGATGGTCAAAGCGATGCCGGAGCCGCCGAGGTTGACACCGCTCAGCTTGAGATCGAGCGCTGGTTGATTGAAATTGTTGGCGCGCCCGCTGCGATCCTTGACTGCGAGGTATCGCAGCCCAACGCGACCACGCAGTCCCCACTGACGCAGGCTGCGCCACGAGCGACCCGGTCGGCTCTTATCGAGATGCTCTGCGATTGGCGCGAGGTCAATCGACGCCGCCTTCCGTTGACGGGGAACGAAACGCACGAGGTCACCAATGGCCAGCGGAAGCTCGCCGCTAAGTCGGCGTGTCGAAGCACGTCGACTCGAGATCCCTGTGACCTGCAAGGTAGCGATAATCTCCGATGCACGTAGCACCTCGATGATATCGCCTTGTTCAAGACCCTGATTGCGTCCGGCCGATATATAGACCGTTTCTGCCGTGAGGTAGGTGATTTCTGCCTGAGTGAGGGGTAGCTCCTCTGTTTCCTCGAGCGCGAGGCTTGTCACACCAAGACCAAGCAAAATTCCGGCCCACAGCACGACGATCTCGCACCTTCGTCTCTTGCGCCGAGTACCCATCAGTCTTCCCTGCCGTCAGGATGGCATTGGAAGCAGGCTGATGATGCGTAGCGATAACCCGTGACCTCACGGTGATCCCTATCGACCTTGTTCTTATCGGCGTGTTTGTGACAGTCGATGCAACTGAATACGCTGTAGTTGTCCGGATTGAGGTGACAGTCTGAGCAACGATCCCACTTGTTTTTGTGTTTGCCGGAGTAGATCGGGAAATACCGACCGTCGTGGTCGAACTCCGCACCCTCCCAGCGTCTTGTGTCGTGGCAGGTGCCGCAATCCGTCGGAAAACCCGCAGCGCGGTGGTTCGGCTCCGTCGTGTTGTCGTAATTCGTCTTATGACAGGAGAAGCAGTCCGTCGCCTTGCCGTCGTAGATACCATCAGCGTGGCAGGACGCGCAGGCGAGACCCGTGTGCGCTCCGGTCAGTGGAAAGGCCGTCCCGGTATGATCGAAGCTCGCGCCAGCCCAGCCTGAGCTCGTATGGCATGCGCTACAGTCTGTCCCGAAACCTGCGACGCGGTGGTGTGGATCCTTCGTACCATCGTACGCTGTCTTGTGACAGGAGTAACAATCGGTCGCCTTGCCGTCGTAGACGCCATCAAAGTGGCACTCTGCGCAACCCAGGGCAACGTGACCCCCAGTCAACGGGAAATCCGATCGGGCATGGTCAAAGCCCGCAGAATGCCAGTCGCTGCCGACATGGCACGACATGCATTGCTCAGGAAATCCGAGCTGACGATGGTTCGGCGAAGTCGTACGGTTGAAGTCGTCTCGGTGGCAAGCAATGCAATCCACTTTGCCTGTGGCGCCTCCCACACCTTTGGCATGGCAATCCGCGCAGTCGAGATTTTTGTGAGGTCCGCTTAGCGGAAAGGCTGTCTTTGCATGATCGAAACGCGCACCTTCCCAGGCCACCGCACTGTGGCAGCTTTGACAGTCCACCGAAAAGCCGGAAGCTACGTGGTCCGGAGCACTCGTAGCCCGGTATGCCGCGAGATGACAGGCCGCGCAGTCGGTCGTCGTCCCAACATAGACCGGCGCCGAGGCCGGGGAACGCGGATGACAGCTCTCGCAATCAAGAACCGCGTGGGCACCGGTGAGTGGAAAGCGCGTCATGCGGTGCGCACGCAGCTCGTCGGCCCGTCGCAGGAAGGTCGTCGTTGAGTGGCATCGGCCGCAGTCGATGCCGAGCTCAGAGCGATGGACATCCTGATGGCAGCTCACACAGGATGATTCAGCCTTGGCAAAGTCGAGATCGCTGTGGCAGCGCGTGCAATAGACGCCGGCGTGCGCCCCTTCAAGCACGAAACCCGAGTCCCCGTGATGAAAGTCCGCACTCGGATGCACGGGAATCCAAGCGTCGTCGCTGTGGCACAAGGTGCATTCATCCATGAACTCTCCGTGGGGATAGTCTTTATCGTCCTCACTCCAGGCGATGGCCATGCCGAAGAGCACCAGAGCCGTGACAACCAGAAGACCAGGCCCGCGAAGACGAGTGAAATCCCGTCTTACCTCTTCCCTCATGAATCACCTCCAGTCGTGGCTGCGCGGTGACATTCCTCACACGCGACGGGCGTTCCGCGATAGATCACGCGTTGCTTGCCATTCCGGCCTCTCTCTTTCTTATGACAGGCCGAGCAAGCAACGCGCAGGTGGGCACCGCTGAGAGCGAAGGCCGTATCCTTGTCATGATTGAATTTCGCAGCGGGAACGAAGGCCTCGACATCGTGACAGCTCGCACAGCTCTCGCCGCCAGGACGCGAGGCGAACTGCCCACCGTGGATGTCTTCGTGACACTGCGCGCAAAGCGCGCGTCCCTCGCCAAAGGTCATCGGCGCAACGGCTGTCGCATCCAGCAGCAGAGTCGACGCGCTGGGGTCCCTCGTGAGTTCCGCGTGGCAGGCACTGCAGGGTATGGCCAAGTGCGCTCCATCGAGACCAAACCCGAACTCCGCATGGGCACGCGCCGTGATCGTCGAGGGTCGAAACGAAACAACACCGTGGCAGCTCTTGCAGCGCATGCGCTCGGGACGTGATGGGTTGGCAGCGAAGCGCCCCTGGTGGGGATCCACATGACATGAAGTGCACGCGAGCGCCCCCAGCGCCAAAACCACACCTGCTGGACCAAGGCGCTCGGGATGCTTTGGTGCCGGCAAGCCCGGGCGTTGTGGGCCATGGCAAGCAACACATCCCGCTGCGGCATGAGCTCCTTCGATTCGCAGACTCAGCCGGCCATGCTCGCCGCTCGTGAAGCTGCTCGGGCGAAATCCCGCCGTCGTGTGGCAGGACGCGCAGGCACCTCCATCCGGACGGCCTGCGAACTGATCGCCGTGCGCTGCGAGGTGACAGTCCTGGCATCTCTCCGATGGAAGGCGCAACCGTACACTGATCCCAGCAGGCCAGGCGCCCTTGGGCGTGGCCGCAACAGCTCGAAGACCTCTCGCGGAGGCTGCGTTCCGGCTCCTCGCCGGTCGGCCTTTGAAAGGACGATGGCAAGCTGCGCAGGCAAGCTCAGCATGCCGGCCATCGAGCGGGTAGCCCGTCTCCCTGTGCCGTGCGAGAGAATATGTCGATGGAAGCCATCCCTCGACGCGGTGGCATGAGGCGCAGTCACGCCCCTTCGCGCGCCAAGCGCTCTCCTGGGCGTGTGGATCGGCGTGGCAGTCACCGCAACGAGCGAAGGCCGGCCGGCGCACGGGATGCTCTGAAGAACCATGGCAAGAGGCACACTTCACTCCTACATGGCCTCCCCGTAGCGGATAGCGGGTCATTTCGTGGTCAAAACGCTCACCACGCACTGTTCGAAAAGAATCGACAACATGACAGCTCGAACACGACAAGCCAAGACGCCCAGCATGGGGATCCTCATGACAGTCGCTGCACTCGGCATGGGGAACGGGTCGGAATACAGGCCGGACCTGACCGCTGGCGTCCTGAGGCGGATGAAGGCGCTCGGCGCGATGGCAGTCATCACAGCGTGCCTTGGAAGCATGAGCTCCTTCGAGAGGAAAACGGGTCTCGGCGTGATCGAAAGACGGCACGCTCTTCCAGTCCTCGCTGCCGTGGCATTGCTGGCAATCGCTCCCCAGAGCGCCGTTGTGCCGGTCGTCGTGGCAGCCCGCACAGGTCGTCTCGAGACCGGTCCAGCGCCGCGAGGCGTCGGTCGACTCGAGTAAAGCCACGATTGGATCGGTCTGAAACGAAGGCTTGTGACATGCACGGCAAAGGAGCTTGCCATGCCGACCTTCGAGCTCGAAGCCCGTGCGCTGATGGGCGAAGCCCTCGAACCCGCTCTCTTCCCAAGCGATCAGATCGAAGTCCACACCGGCGTGCTCCGGATGGCAAGCGGCGCAGTCTTTTCCGCTGAGACGAGCATGGAAACCCCGGCCGGCGGCAACAAGCCGTGCGATGCCTTCGTGGCAATCGAGGCAGCGCGCCCTCATCGGATCTTTGCGCGCACCGTGACAGGTGAAGCACTGGGTCTGCCCATCGAGCTTCGCGTGAGCGCGCGACAAAGGCCCTGGCGAGATCTGCGCAAAACCGAGCGCCGGCACAACAAGCAAGGCCAGCAGCACGATCATGATGCTCCATCCGTCGGGCCACCGGATGCCGAGCTCAGGCATCGATCACCCCTTCCCCTTCGGGCAGCGGGACGTTCTTGTGCACCATGCGTACACCGATACGCTCGAGAAACGCCGATGGCATCACACCGCCGATCTGCACGATGAGGTCGTCGTTGGGCAGAATCAGCGATCCGGTGGGTGTATTCAGTAGCACGGCATCCTGCTTGATCTCCCGAACGCTGCTCGAAAGGAGCAGCCTCACCTTGCCCGCCGCCACCGACTCCTTGAGCTTGCTCCGGTTACGCTCCTTGGCCCGCAAAAAGCTCTCGCCGCGGTAGCTAAGACTCACTTCGCACATGGACTGATTAGCGAGACCCACCGCAGCCTCGAGCGCGCTGTCCCCGCCCCCGACGACGAGAACGCGCCGTCCCTGAAAGGGTTCCATCTCGACGATCTGATAGAAGACGTTCTCACGATCCTCCCCCGGAACACCAAGGCGACGTGGCGTACCACGGCGCCCCATCGCGAGAAGAACACGCCTTGTGAGGAGATCCTCCCCACTTCCAAAGACACGGAAGTGATCGCCCACCCGCTCAACACCATCCACACGCTGGCCTGAACGCAGCACGATTCCACTCGAGCGAACGATCGACTCCCATACCTCGAGCAAGGCCTCCTTGGTCGTGTCGGCAATCCAGAGATCACCGTAAAGCGGCACACGCAGTGGCTCGGCGAGCAGAATCTTGCGACGCGGATAGCGTCGAATGGAATCGGCAAGGGTGCCCTGCTCGATGACAACGAGGTCCAGCTTGGCGCGCGTCGCCTCAAGGCCCGCGCTGAGGCCGGCCGGACCGGCGCCAACGATGACAAGATCGTGCATTGGCAGGTCACCCGACGAAGCGACGACACGCGCCGGCGCGCCCTCCTGTGTTGCACTCTGTTCCTCGGTGATACGACGAACGATGGCCTCAACAGCGATCTTGCCCTCGTTGATCGCGTTTTTTATCAGGCCACGGCCACCAAGCTCACCGACGATATAGATGCCCGGGAGGTTGCTCTCGAACTCCGCGTCGACCTCGGGCACATAGACCCGTTGCACGGCATCCCCGCTACTCATCGTGATCGCACCCACGGGGCAGGCCGCCACGCAGGCGCTCTGGCCGGTGCAAGCGTCCTTGTTCACCACGGCCAGCTTTCCGGCGAGGGTTATCGCTCCCGCCTCCGGGCAGGCCGCGACACAACTTCCGCAACCGACGCAGAGGTCCGCGCGTACGAGCGCGTGCTCGGTAGGCGCCGCCGGATCCTCCGTCGACCCGAAAGGAGCTGCGGCTGTCGCGGCGAAGACGACTTCGTAGACCTGGCGGGGCACCCCGCAGCTCGGACAAAACGCGGCCCCCTCTGGCACGGGCTTCGCGCAACGAGGACATGGCACGGCGTTGATGGGAACGGGCGCCGGCGCGACAACAGCACGACGCAGGTGAAGCAAGACGCACACCGCTGTGACAGCGAAGAATCCCACGAAGGTGAGAACGGTCGTCATCGCATCGCTCGCTTTGCGCTCATGATTCCTACCAGAACCAGGTCGCACCGAGGGCGATCACGACGATGACGTGCACCAGCACGGCGAGGAGGGCCGAGATAGCCACAGGCAGGTGGGCCGCATGCCAGAAACGAAAAACACGGTGGGTTGCCTCGAGCATCGCAAGCTGTTGGTTAAGCGCCATGTCGCGACGCGCAAGGCGCAACGCGCGCCGAAGCTGCTGGCGATCGATCGTTTTGGTCGTACCGACCGAGACCCGCCACTGGCGTGCGAAACACCTCACGGCATGGCGCCGGCGGAGATCGTCGCCCATCATCCTGAGCACGCTGCGAAGCATCGAGCGCGGGCGCGCGGATGGCTCGGGAACGAGCATGGCGGCGAGGGTCGCGCGTTCAAGACCCGTGAACTCGGCGAGCTGAGCGAGGAGCGCTTCCCGCTCGGAGGCGATCTGTTCCCGGCTCAGCTCTGCTCCGCTGCGCGCATGGGGAATACGGGTATAGAGATACTTGCCCACCACGCCCGATAGGAAAACGACGAAGATGGCGTCGTAGCCAAGACCGATCAATCCACCAAAGCGCCAGGAGGCGTGAATAGCCCCGTAGAGTGGGACGAGTAGCCCGGCAGCGATGTGCACCTCGAGCCAGCTCCCGAGGGCTCCGGTGAAGGCGAGCCATCGCACGCGCTTGCGTAGCGGATAGAGCCAGAGAAATGCGAAGAGCAAGAAGGTGGCTATACCGGCGGCCTGACCAATCGATCCCGAGGGTTTGAGCCACTGGTGAAGTGGGTGCCGCACGCGCTGCGCGATCGGCAGCAGGTAGTAGGGTAAACCAACGACGTTGATCGAGATTCCGAGGGTCACCAGCAGCGGAAAGAGGAAGCGAATCTGCCGAGAGGAAGAACGCGGCGCCACACGTACGCAGCGCTGCGACGCATTCCGGGAGGAAGCCTTGGCGACCGAAGCCGCATTCTGGTTCACACCATCTCCATTCGCCTCCCAGACCCGCATGCACTGGTAAGAGATATAACCAAGGCTAAGATCCTTCGCAACAAAAACTAAAGGAATACCTCCTAGTGCGTAAATGTACTTCTAACTTACGATACTGTCATCGCTAGATTGCAAGAAACTGCCACATTTTCAGTAGTTTATCGCAATAACCAAATTAAGGCTGACTCTACCTACAAATAACGTAAGCCCGCACGATGCCTCTACGGGCGACGCTCCCCATCGCCGCCGTCTCGACTGAAGATCCCAAAGAAGCACGAGATGGCACCCACGACGATCGCTCCGCCCATCGCCCAACCCAGCGAGTCGACGCGAAAACCAGGCACGACCCCCGCCGCCAACCAGAAAACCAGCCCGTTCACGACGAAGTAAAACACACCGAGAGTCAGGAGTGTGATCGGCAAGGTAAGGACGACGAGGACCGGTCGGATAACGGCGTTCACAAAGCCGAGCACGAGGGCGGCCACGAGCAGCGTCACGATCGAGTCGATATGGACGCCAGCCAGGATCCACTCAGCTATCCCAAGGGAGATCGCGGTCACCACGATATGCGTCAGAAACTTGATCATGGCCTGATTATATCGAGTTGCAAAAACGGTGGCGCGCACCCTTATCCGCTACCATCGGCATGATCGACGGGAAAGTCAGCTACTCTCGCGCGAGCCCATGATTGTGAAGGGAGGTTCTTGCCATGACAACGAGCGCCCATGGGGCACGCCCTCCTTCCGTTCTGGCATGGACAGCAGCTTTCGGCACTGGCTTCGGCTGGGTCGAGGCCGTCGTCGTCATCTACCTGCGCGAGCTGTACTACCCCAATGGTTCGCTATTCCCATTGAGGGAAATGCCTGCCCGAATCGCGGTTATCGAAGTGCTGCGTGAGGCCGCCACGCTGCTGATGCTGATGGCCTTCGCCTGCGCCGTCGCGCGCAAGGGTTGGGGACGCTTCGGCATCTTCGCACTCGCTTTCGGCGTGTGGGATCTCGTCTACTACGCAGGTCTCCACTTCGCCCTTGGCTGGCCTGCGACGCTTGGAGACTGGGACATTCTCTTCCTGATCCCCGGCATCTGGACGAGCCCCGTCTGGGCCCCCTGTCTGGTCTCCGTCCTGCTCATCGCCTGCGGCGCATTCCTTTATACCCGAGACGAACGGAACCTGATCCCGCCGCCCCTCCCACGACACTGGCTGCTGGCCTTCGCATCGCTGACGGCCATCCTCGCTGCTTTCCTCTCCAACCACGATCTCGTCACCCATGGCGGCGTCCCGACCGACTTCCCCCTTATCGTCTTTTTGCCGGCGGTACTGCTCGCCGTGGCCACCTTCGCAGATCTTTTGCGACGCGGCGAGCACGCGTAGCCTTCCGAAACAATGCTCTTGCCTTGTAAGGTGAGCCCTCAACGGTGCGCTTTTAGTACTCTTCCCGTCCAGCCCGTAGAGCGAGGCGCCGGCGACCATCGTGTTGAGATCCCCCGGCTC
>CAYSMT010000029.1:0-12126 GCA_964432135.1 uncultured Acidobacteriota bacterium | reverse complement strand
AAGCTCTCGGGCCGCCTCCTCCGGCGACTGGCCGGGCTGCGCAGTGACAACGCGTCGTTGTGCGACGACCTCGAGCCCGAGTTCTTCGGCCCGTTCCACGACGAATCGGCTGTCGTCTGCGCCGCGTTGGGCTCGCAGTCCATGATCGAGTGTGGCGACGCAAAGCTCCCAGCCTCTCCCGGGAGCGAGAGCAGCGAGCAGGTGCAGCAGTGCGATCGAGTCTCCTCCACCGGAGACTGCGACGACGAGCACAGCACCACGTCCCGGGGCCCAGGGCTCGGTTAGGCTTCGCAGGAGCGGCGCCCCAGCGGAGCCGAGAAGTTGGTGTCTCAGCTCGGCGGAAATCATCGGAGAGGAAAGTGGTAGCGGCGCCCAGACTCGAACTGGGGACACTGCGATTATGAGCCGCATGCTCTACCGGCTGAGCTACGCCGCCACCTGGGTTTTTCGCGGCGCCAATTCTGCGTGCCGGTCTGAGCCCCGTCAAGCAAGACCCTGATCTCTGGGCGCTGCGCATTCGAAGCCTGTGAGCGATGGCGGTGCTCAACCACGAGTCATTTCGAGCAGCCGAAGGCCGTAGAGCTTGAGCTTGGTCGGACCAACGCCTTTGATCTCGAGTAACTCACCTTCGCTTTCTGGGCGCTTGGCTGCGATCTCGTCGAGGGTTGCGTCAGGAAAGACGACATAGGCCGGAACCCGTCGCCGCCGGGCCTCATCCGCGCGCCACTTGCGCAGCACTCCGGCAAGGTGTCGCTCTTTGGTGTTTTCGGGATCCTGGACAGGGTCGTATTGTTTCGAATTGCTGCGCCGCCGTCGCTTGCTATGGATCTGGCTGCGGGTCTTGCCGCGGCTTTTGCCGGCAGATCTCTTGTGGGTCTGGTGGGATTTTGCCTCAGGAAAGGCGATCTCGGGCCGAAACTCGCCCTTCATCACGCGGACTCCATCGGCGGTCAGGGCGAGTACAAAAGCGCCTGCTGGGCCCCCGGCGATACTGCGCCGCTCGGCAAGCCCGGCATCGACGAGAGCACCGAGCAGGTCACGCGTTCGCTCGATGGTCATTGATGACAGCCTGCCCCAGGTTGGCAGGAGATGGAGTCGGCGCGAGGTGACGGCCTGGGAACGGCTGCCGACGAGCATTTGCGCGATGCGTTCGGCGCCGAAACACCCTCTCAGGCGGGCGATGCCCGATAGGGCGATGCGTACGGCCTTGTACTCTTCGTCGTTGAGCACACGTCCTCGGGCGGTTCGCCAGCCTAGGCAGACATCGCACGTACCACACAAAGGCGCCGCCCCGCCCTGGGCCGCGCCGGCGAAGTAGTCGTAGATAAAGCGAGTGCGGCAGCCGCCCGAGAAGGCGTAGCGCAGCATCGTGTCAAGGCGTTGCCGATCGCGACGCGCCTTCTTCTGTCGGGCGGCGATGTCGATGGGCATCGCCCCTTCGCCGGGCATGATGCCGCCCTGCTCAGATTCGCGGAGCAGCAGACGCGTCGCTGTCGCCGCGGCCATGCGCGTGGCGGCATCCGTACCGGCCAGCGTCTCGATCTTGTCCACGGCGGCTCCGTTTGCGAGGAGTGCCCAACACCGGCGAAAGAGTTCGGGAGAGGGGTTGGACCCGGCGACGAAGAATTCCTGCGTGCGAATATCCGCCGGGGAGAAGAGCAGCAAGCACAGCGAGGGCAAGCCGTCGCGTCCAGCGCGTCCGGCCTCCTGGTAGTAAGACTCGACACTTCCTGGGATCTCGGCGTGGATCACGAAGCGGATGTTGGCTTTGTCAATGCCCATGCCGAAGGCGTTCGTTGCCGCGATGGCGTCGAGCTCGCCGGAAAGAAATGCATCTTGGACGGCGATTCGTTGCGCATCGGCAAGGCCGGCATGGTAGCAACCGGCGCGCAGCCCTTCTCCCCGGAGAAAGTCGGCCCAATCTTCGACGCTGCGCCGCGTCGCGCCGTAGACGATGCCGGGAGGACCCCACTCGGCGAGCACTCGGGACGCGGCGGCGTACTTGTCGGCGCGCGAACGCAGGGTGTGTACGCCAAGGGTGAGGTTCGGTCTTTCGAAGCCCGTGACGAGCTCCAGCGGATTGCTCAGGCTGAGCTGGCAAGCAATGTCGGCGCGGACCTCCGGCGTCGCCGTGGCGGTGAAGGCCGCCGCCGGCACGCCAAGCCGGGCGCGCAGCGGGCCGAGGCGCCGGTAGTCGGGTCGGAAGTCATGGCCCCACTGGCTGATGCAGTGCGCCTCGTCGACGATCAGGCGACAGATTCCTCCCCTGGCGAGCGCGCTTTGAAAGCGGGGGCTGGCGAGACGTTCAGGAGCAGCGTAGACGAGCTTGAGCTCGCCGCGCGTGAGCGCCCCAAGCGCTGCGTCGCGTTCTGCCGTGGCGAGGCCTGAATGAACTGCCGCGGCTCGGATGCCCCGTGCACGGAGCGCGTCGACCTGGTCTTTCATCAGAGCGATGAGCGGGGAGATGACGACGCTGCAACCGTCGAGGAGGGTTGCTGGAAGCTGATAGCACAGCGACTTACCAAAGCCGGTGGGCATCACCGCGACGAGATCTCGTCCGGCGAGGATCGCGGCGCTGGCTTCCTCCTGGCCCGGCCGGAAGCCTGCAAAGGAAAACACGCGTTCGAGCGCGTCGTGCAGTGGTCTCACGTCGGGCATGGCAGGATTGTACCTCCTCGGCCCGTGTCGATTCGTGCCGATCTCAAAGGTGCGTCCCACAAACGCGAGAGCGGCTGGCTCGTCTTCCCGGCGTCCGAAAGGCGCTACAATCCACAGGCCATGAACGAGACCCCGCTCAAGGTAATGCTGGCTGACGACCACAGGCTCTTTCGGGAGGGTGTGCGGGCTCTGCTCGCCCAACGCCCCGGCCTCGTCGTTGTTGGTGAGGCGGCCAACGGCAAGGAGGCCATCGAGCTTGTGCCCTTGTTGGCGCCCCATGTGCTCATCCTCGACATTGTGATGCCCGTGATGAACGGGATCGAGGCTGCTCGCTGGATTCGAGACAAACACCCGCAGACAGAGATCGTCATGCTCACGGCGCACCACAACGAGACCTACCAGCGGCAGTCCTTCGATGCGGGAGTGCGAGGCTATCTCGAGAAGGAGTGCTCGATCGAGGATCTCGTCGTGGCTATTCGTCACGCGGCACGAGGAGACTACTTCCTCTCCGGGGCCGCCGGTCGCGATCTCGTCGCTGAGTATGTGCGTCCGGCGGTCGGGCGGATCAAGCCGGGAGGGGTGATGACCCAGCGTGAGCGAGAGCTGGCGATCCTCCTCTCGGATGGTTACTCGACGAAGGAGGCGGCCTCTGTACTCGACATCAGCGTGAAGACGGCAGAGACACATCGGGCTTCGATCATGCGCAAGCTCGCGGCGCGCAACGTGGCGGATATCGTCAAGTACTGTATCCGCAATCGGCTCATCGAGCTGTGAGACAGGGCTTCCGGCGGGGGAGGCACCCATGACACAGGAAAAGGATTCTCCCGGCGCGGCTCGCGACGCATTGACCGACCGAGCCTTCGTCGCAGCGATCAATCTGGCGCGAGACATCGTTGCCAACGAGGCGCGTTCGCGCCTGCCCTTGCGGCAAGATCCCGGGCAGATGCATGAGCGGCTTGGACTTACCCTCGACGGCGAGGGCTGTGAGTTCGAGGAGCTTGTCGAACGCCTGCGTGCTGTGCTGATGGCTACGCCCTCCTCCGCGAGCCGCCTGTTCGTCAACCAGCTTTTCGGTGGTCGGGTTCCCGTGGCGACGATGGCAGAGATGCTCACCGCGCTGACCAATAGCTCGATGTACACCTACAAGGCGGCCGGCCCGCAGATCCTCATCGAAGAGGAGGTGCTCGGCCGGATGTTGGACAAGGTCGGTTATTTCGGCGGGGAGGGTGCCTTCTGCCCCGGGGGATCGCTCTGCAACCTCAATGCGATGCTCCTGGCGAGAAATGCTGTCGTTCCCAACGCGCGGGAGACGGGGCTCGATGGCCGACGGCTCGTCGTTTACGCCTCCGATCAGTGTCACTACTCTCTCCGCAAGGCGGCCGGAGTCCTCGGGATCGGGAGAGAGAGGTTGCGCCTTGTTCCGAGCGATGCCCGGGGGCGGATGCGCGTTGACCTGCTCGAGGCGGCCCTCGATGAAGATCGAGACGCTGGGCGTAGCGGCATGATGATCGTCGCGACAGCGGGAACGACGGTGCTCGGCGCCTTCGATCCAATTCGCGAGATTGCAGATCTGGCTCGCGAGCGGGGCATATGGCTGCATGTTGATGGGGCCTTCGGGGCCTCTGTCCTGCTTTCCGAGCGTCATCGCTGTCTCGTCGACGGCTGCGAACTCGCCGATTCGATCGCCTGGGATCCCCACAAGATGCTCGGCATGCCCCTGTCTTGCTCAGTGTTATTGCTGCGAAAGAGCGGGCAGCTCGACGCGAGTCTGAACGAACAGGCGCGTTACCTCTTCCAGGCCGATGATGACCGCTTTAATCCAGGGACCCGTTCGATCCAGTGCGGTCGCCGCAACGATGCGCTCAAGCTATGGGTTGCCTGGGCCTTCTACGGGGATCGGGGGTTGGGGGCACGTATCGATCGGCAGTTCGATCTGGCGCGCTGCTTCGCGGAGCTGGTCGAGGCCGACGGGCGCTTGCGTCTCGTCCATACGCCAGAGTGCGTCAATATCTGTTTCGAACGGCCCGGCGCGGCGAGCGCAGAGATCTGCGATCGTCTCGATCGGGAGGGGCGGCTCAAGATCGGTTTCGGCCAAGTGGACGGACGGGATGCCATCCGCATGGTTTGCGTAAACCCCGATCTCACGCGCGCCGATCTTGTACGCGTCATCGAGGAAATCCTTGCCGTGAGCTGAACGGCCCCGTCAAGCCGCGTTCTTGGCGCTTTTTGCCGAGTCGTCGCCGTGACGGAGTGCGAGCAGGTAGAACAGGGTGCCGAAGAGCAACTCTGCACCGCAGAAGAGAGCGAGGGTCATCGCGGCGCCGCTGGTGAAGCCGTAAGAGTGCAGGCCGACGTTGAGGAGGTTCACACCAAACCAAGCGACAGCCACGACGATGTTGCTCAACACGAGGCCGAAGGCGAAGCCCCGGGGTTTGAACAGGCCGTTGTGCCGGCCATGAAGCAGCATGAGTTGCCAGAGCACGATGAGCAGCGCGCCGTTCTCCTTAGGATCCCAGCCCCAGAAGCGTCCCCATGACTGATCGGCCCAAATGCCACCGAGGATGGTGCCGAAGAGGGTGAAGAACAGGGCGACGAGAGTTAAGCCGATCATGTTGCGGTAGAGGGTCTCAAGCTGAGCACCTTCTCGTGGGCGAAACGCCTGATAGATGAGGAAGATGTGGCCGCCGAGTCCCGCCACCAGCGACGTGCCGTAGCCGATGGTGATCGTGACGACATGGGTTGAGAGCCAGAAGTTCGAGTTGAGCACCGCGACGAGCATACCCATCGTATCGCCATCCGTCGCACGGCTAAAGGCGACGAAATGCAGCACGGCGCCAGCGATGGAACCGAGCAGGATGCCCATCCCGTCGCGGCGCATCAGCTCGAGTACGAGGCCCGATATCGCGGCAGTGACACTGACGAAGACGATCGATTCGTAGAGGTTGGAGACAGGGGCGCGCCCCATGATGATCATGCGTATGGCGAGCCCTGCAATGTGAAAGGCTATGCCCGTCAAGAGCGAGGCGAGAGCGGCCTTGCGCAGTCCATTCGGCTTGATGACCCAGCTGAGCGCGAGTGAAAGGGCCGCGAGAATGTAAAAGGCGACGCTCATGTAGAACAGATCGCTTCGGTTGAACCAGCTCTCGAGCTCGAGGCGCCCCGCGATGGGTCCGGCGACGCCCTTGGCAAGGGCGGCTTCGAGCGTGGCCGCGGCAGCTATCTCTCTCGTCGCATTCTTCGCGAGATGGGCTGCGAGCAGTTCCTCCCACCCGTCGAGCAGCGATTTTTGCGCAGGGCTCAAAGGGAGCCCGACCACGGACCATGGCGAGGCCCAGGTGCCGTCGAGCTCATCGGCGGGTGGGAGCACGGTCAGTGCAGTGGCGAAGCGATCACGCTGGAGCTGGTTCATGCGCTCGGTCATAGCGAAGAGCTCTTTCTCTCCCGGACTCCAGTCGTTCTTGTCCTTGGCGCCGGCCTCCTCGAGCAGGGCCGCGATCTTCGCACTTTTTTCGAGGAGTGTGCGCAAGCTCACACGTCGACCGGCCTCGAGGCCGAGCTCTCGTGCCAGAGACGAGTCCTTAAGCTCGATCAGCGGAAGTAGGCAGGAGGCCGACAGGGAAAGCTCTTGGTGCCGCACAAGATTTCGGTAGATCTCGACGAGCTGGCTTTCGACGGGAGAGAGCGTGCTCTGCTCGCGGGACTGGAGTTCGCGGATCATCTGCTCCTTGCCGCCAACGGCGTGCGCGAGCTCATCGAAGGTGTAGCGTCGCTTGGCCCTGAGGGGCAGGCCGAGGGCTGTGACGACCTCGGGATTGCGGATGTTGAAGACGCGGTGCGGAGAAGAGCCGTCCGGTGTTGTGAGCACGTCGAGCAGCCATTCGGCCGGCGTGATCTTCCCGAGTGATCGCTTGCCGGAAAACGCGAGCAGATGGAGTCGGGCGAAGGTATCGAGGGGTTTGACACGCCCCTCGTGCTGAATTGGCAACTCAGGAAGCTTCGTCTCCGGCATGGCCTGGGTGGGCCACGCGAGGGCGGCCACCGCGAGCGACACCGTGAGGAACAGGGCGCGCTGCGAGCTTCTCATCGGGCACCTCCGCTGGCCGCGACTTGGGGGCGGCGCCAGATCATCATGCCGAGATGGATCAGCAGCCCGAAACACATGATCAAGCTTGAGATATAGGGGAATAGGCGCCCGCGATTGCGGACGACCGACAGGATAGAGGTTTCCCGCGGCCCCCCTTCGATGAAGGAGGATTGGTAGAAGGTGTAGCCGCGGTGGCGGAGAGGCTCGTTCATCTGGATGACGACGCGGCGGCTGATGTCCCCTTCGATGAGGTTTATGGTCGACTTGTAGCTTTTCGCCATGCGCGTCCCGGGATGAAGCTTTTTTTCGAAGTCGATCAGCTCGATGCGGAACGGCAGGTAGGTTCGCGCCGGGCGCAGAGCCAGCTCAAAGGTCTCGCCTGCCGGGCCGCGAAAGGACTCTTGCCGAGCGGAGTCTTGGACAAGCAGGTAGCGGCCGTCCGCATCGCCGACGCCGCTCAGTCGCAGCGCAAGGCAGGCCCGGGCTTGTTCGGGCTCGGCTCCGGGGGGAAGGGTCTCGAGGCGGTAGTCTCGTGCCAGGCCCCGCGTGTCGGCGGGTGCCGCTTCGCTCCGGCGGCGAGGCTGGCAGCTTGGTGCGTACTCAATGACCTCCATTCGGCCCGGTAGAGTCGGATCCTCGAGGATCGCTCCCGGGGCGAGTCGCCGGTCAGCAAAGGCCGTGATCTCGTCGTGATCTACGGGGGCGTGGTTGGTCACGGCCAGCTCCATCGCGTGGTCGTCGGATACGAAGTTGGTCGCTTCACCCTCGCGGATCATCATCAGGCCCTCTGAGCTGAAGTAGGCCGTGACGAAGCCACCGACGAGGAGCAGAAGTGCGCCGATGTGGGAGATCAGCAGGCCCGTGCGCCGCCATGACCAGGTCTTACGTTGCAGCAAGTAGGCCGAGAGGCTGATAAAGACGACAGCCATGGTCAGTCGGCCGCCGGGCAGGGGAACCGGCCCAAACATCGCGAACCAAGCTGAGAAATAGCGCTGTTGGGCGAGGTAGAGGCCGATGCTTCGCTGGGCAAGGGTGCCCACCACGAGCAGGACGATGAGCCAGATACAGGCGTAGGCGAAAATGTCCGCGCGGGCCAGCGCGCGCGTGATCCTTGCGATCATGGTCTCAGTCTCCTGACGCGTTGGAATCCGCAGGGCCGATCGAGCTGCAGAAGGCATCGAAGGCGCCCTCGACCGCATCGAGACGATGGGCCGGCGTGTTGAGCTTGACGAAAGCCGTGCGATCCTTGAGTGGCAGGATCGCGGCGAGGATGGCGCGTTCCGGATGGGCCGGGTTTTCGATGCGGAAGGCCAGGAAGGGGCCGAGGCGACCCTTGAGCTGCTTCGCGCTCGCCTTGATCTCGGCCGAACTCTGGGCTGGTAGCCCGATCTGACCGCGCCAGCGGTTGACGTTGCCGACGAGGCCGCCGCCCTCGCCGCCGAGGATCATCAGGTAGCACTCGCCGGCCTGGGGAACCGCGAAGGCGGCGAGCTTCATCGGGGTGGCCGAGGTGGGAACCCAGCCCTCGGGTGCCGTCCAGCTCAGCTCGGAGCCACCGTGCGCGGCGCCTGCCACGGGAGGCGCCATCTCCGGAGCCCTTGCCCCCGCCTCGTCCTTGGGGAGTGTGTAGTTTTGGACACCGGAATCGCCGCAAGACGCGGCAAGGAAGAGAGTCAGCAGGGGCGCCAACAGGCGGATCGATCGTCTCACGGGTTTTCTCCTTGGCAAGAGATGGAGTCTAGCCTTTCCCTGCGGATTCGGCAGCCTCCCGTGGTGAAGTGGGCGCCTTCCCCGATCCGGGGCCCGGCCGGCGGGCGGCTACAGCTTTTTCCCCTCTCGAAGGGGGACAATTCCCGATAGGCGGGTCGAAGTCGTTTGTCTAAACTCTTCTCAATCGCCGGGAACTCCCGGCGACGTTTTGCTCGATTTCACGTACAACGCGCGAGGAGATACGGCATGTCTGAATACGTCAACACACTCATGGCCCAGGTCAAGGCGAAGAATCCCGCCGAGCCCGAGTTCCACCAAGCAGTGCAGGAAGTCGTCGAGTCTCTGGCGACCGTGCTCGATAAACACCCGGAGTACAAGAACGCGAAGATTCTCGAGCGCATCATCGAGCCCGAGCGCGTCATCCTTTTCCGCGTCCCGTGGGTCGACGACCAGGGCGAGGTCCAGGTCAACAAGGGTTTCCGGGTCGAGATGAACAGCGCCATTGGTCCATACAAGGGCGGCCTGCGCTTCCACCCCTCGGTGAACCTCGGCATCCTCAAGTTCCTGGCCTTCGAGCAGGTCTTCAAGAACGCGCTGACGACCCTCCCGATGGGCGGTGGCAAGGGCGGCTCCGACTTCGATCCGAAGGGAAAGAGCGATAACGAGGTCATGCGTTTCTGCCAGAGCTTCATGAGCGAACTCTTCCGCCATATCGGGCCCAACACCGACGTGCCCGCCGGCGACATCGGTGTCGGCGGCCGGGAGATCGGCTTCCTCTTCGGCCAGTACAAGCGTCTCGCCGATGAGTTTACGGGCGTGCTCACGGGCAAAGGCCTGAACTGGGGTGGCTCGCTGATTCGTCCCGAGGCGACCGGCTATGGTGCCGTCTACTTCGCGGCCGAGATGCTCTCGACCCGTGGTGAGACCCTCGAAGGCAAGACCTGCCTCGTTTCCGGCAGCGGCAACGTGGCTCAGTACACCATCGAGAAGCTGCTCGACCTCGGCGCCAAGCCCGTCACCCTCTCTGATTCCGGTGGCTACATCTACGATGAGGCCGGTATCGATCGCGAGAAGCTCGCCTGGGTCATGGAGCTCAAGAACGCGCGTCGCGGCCGGATCAGCGAGTACGCCGAGAAGTATCCGACGGCGACTTACACCGCGGTGGACCGCAGCCTGGATCACAACCCGCTCTGGGACCACAAGGCCCACTGCGCCTTCCCGAGTGCCACGCAGAACGAGATCAACGCGGTCGACGCGAAGAATCTGCTCGCTAACGGCGTCTACGTCGTTTCCGAGGGGGCGAACATGCCGACGGTTCCCGAAGGTGTGAACCAGTTCGTCGAGGCCGGCATTCTCTATGGTCCGGGCAAGGCAGCCAACGCTGGTGGTGTTGCGGTCTCCGGGCTGGAGATGGCGCAGAACTCCATGCGCTATAGCTGGACGCGGGAAGAGGTGGACAACCGCCTGCACATGATCATGAAAGACATCCACAAGTCCTGCATCGAGGCCGCCGAGCGTTTCGGCACCCCGGGTAACTACGTCAATGGTGCCAACATCGCTGGCTTCCTCAAGGTGGCCGATTCGATGCTGGACCAGGGCATCGTCTGATCGATCTGCTCACCGAAGGCCTGGCATCCCGGGTCTTTCAGGTTGAGCTCTAGCTGGGGCGCGTGGAGCGAGAAAACGCTCCACGCGCTTTTTTTGCCCGTCGCCAAGTCTACGAGCCTCCGCCATGGAGCAGGAGGTGCGCCCAGCGGTGTCGGGACATCCGCTCCGGCCGCAATTGTTGATAACATTCGAAGCGAGGAGGCGAGCTGATGACTTCGTTCAAGGCGCCGCGGCGTCTGCGTCGGGCCCAGGACCGTTTCACCGGCTTCCAGCACCTGATGAAGAAACGGGTGCAGAACATCCTTCTCGTTTCCAGCCTCTACGACTCGTTCATCCTTGAGCAGGACGGGCAGATCAATGAACAGTTTCTCACCGGCTACCTCGAGTTTAACCTGCGCCACACGCCGGAGCTGACCCAGGTATCCAGCGGCAAGGAGGCGCTCGAGAGCCTGCGAAGCGGCCATTTCAACCTCGTGATTACCAGCCCGCAGGTTGGGGATATGAATGCCGCCGAGCTGGCCCAGGCGATTCGCACGGAAGGATACGACTTGCCGGTCGTGCTTCTCGGTTACGACGCGCGTGGGTTGAAAGACTTTGTTGCCAGCCACGAATGCTCGGCGATCGATCGCGTCTTCCTCTGGCAGGGCGATGTTCGTATCCTCGTTGCGATCGTCAAGTACGTCGAAGACCGGATGAATCTGCGTCACGACACCGAGGAGGCCGGCGTCCAGGTCATCATCCTGATCGAGGATTCGGTCCGGTACTACTCGTCCTATCTGCCGCTGATCTACGGCGTTTTGTTACGCCACTCTCAGAGTGTGATCTCTGAGGGTGTCAACCTCTCCCACAAGATTCTTCGGATGCGTGCGCGGCCGAAAATTCTGCTTTGCAGCACCTTCGAGGAGGCGTGGGATTACTTCCAGTATTACGCCGAGGATGTTCTCGGCGTGATCTCCGACGTTGAGTTCCCCCGAGGGGGTCAGGTGTCGAAGGTCGCCGGGCTGGAGTTCAGTGCGATGGTCAAGGCGGTCTATCCCGACATTCCCGTGCTCCTCCAGTCGAGTCGGGCCGAGAACGCGGAGCGTGCGCGGAAGGTCGAGGCCTCCTTCGTGCTCAAGGGTTCGCCGACCCTGCTCAACGATCTGCGACGCTTCATGGTCGACAACTTCGCCTTTGGTGACTTCATCTTCCGTCTGGCCGACGGTCGTGAGGTGGCCCGGGCGCACAGCCTGAAGACCCTTGTCGAAGCGTTACGCACCGTTCCTGTCGAGTCCCTAGAGTTCCATAGCCGGCGCAACCACTTCTCGAACTGGCTTAAAGCCCGAACCGAGTTCGTGCTTGCCGATCGCCTGCGCCCGCGACGGGTGAGCGACTTCGCGTCGATGCGCGATATCCGCGAGTTTCTGATCGACGAGATCGACGATTATCGAAGGCAACGCCAGCAAGCCATCGTTTCCGATTTTCAGCCCGACACTTTCGACCCTCAGGACGGTTTCGCTCGTATCGGGGGTGGTTCTCTCGGAGGCAAGGCCCGGGGGCTCGCTTTCGTCCGTTATCTATTAAGCAACTATCCGGTGACACGCCTGTTTGAGGGGGTGCGGGTTTCGGTGCCTCCCGCCGTCGTGCTAGGGACAGATGTCTTTGACGAATTCCTTGCCCAGGATGATCTGGCGGATTATGTGATCCATACTACTGACGCCGAAGAACTCGAGACGCGGCTCATGGCCGCCGCCTTTCCAAAAGAGCATCGTGAGAGCCTGCGTCGTTTCCTCGAGCTGGTCGATGCGCCGCTGGCGGTGCGCTCCTCGAGCCTCCTGGAGGATTCCCAGTACCAACCTTTCACCGGCGTGTACGAGACCTACATGCTGCCGAACAATGATGCCCGTCTGGAGCGGCGGCTTGAGCGTTTGATCTATGCGGTCAAACAGGTCTATCTCTCGACCTTCTCCCAGCATGCGAAGGCCTACATCCGAGCGACGCCTTACCGCCTCGAAGAGGAAAAGATGGCGGTCATCATCATGCGCGTCGTTGGTGCACAGCACGAGGAGCGTTTCTATCCCAACTTT